>NZ_JAUFQQ010000001.1 GCF_030409845.1 Flavobacterium branchiarum
TTAAGAAGTGCGCTAATAATGAATATGAGTTTTTTTTAGTAGATCTAAATAGAATGAATTTTCATACGACAATGAGTTTTGAACAACGTATGGATAATTTTAGAAGACTTACTCCCAAAAAAGAGATGGTTGCGCTTATGAGTAATGAGTATGCGAAATTATACCCAGCTAAGACTGAAACTGAAATTTTTGAGAAGATGTGGCAGGCAACAGAACAATTTCAATATGAATTTGCTAAAAAGAAAAGACTTAAAAAGAAACTTAAATTTTGGAAGTCTTAATTTTTGAGATTGTAATTTGTTTCTTTTTTTGATATTTTTTGAATCTAAAGATAGAGTTGTAGATCCTAGAAAGAATAAGTGTTTTTAGTATTTATAACAAAGCAAGTTGCCAAGGATAATTTGGAAATGTTATTATAGATATAGTACTATTTAGAATAGTACTATTTTTTTTTAGCTTAGGTTTTGTTCTAAGAAAGAATTTAGTTTATCATAAAATAAATCAGGTTTGAATTCCTCATACAATAAGAGGGATTCTTTCTTGAGAGTCTTTTCGGTTTTATGCTCAAATAAATCAGTGCGATAATCTTTTAAATGTACCGAGACATGGTGAATTCCATCCTCAAAGGTAGCCCAGATTTTCTTTTCTATCCAAGGGGAAAAAATAATGAAAGAAGGTTTGTTAAGAGCTTTTGCCATATTTATAGCGCCTCCATCATTTCCGATAATTAAATCACATTGATTAACTATACCAATAAATGATCGTAAATCATCACCCAATAGATCAAAATAAATTTTTTCTTGAGTAGAGGTTTTACAGTTTTTAAAAACTATTTTAGCTTCTTCAATCTGTTTTGGGAAATAATTAAAAAGGATGTTGACGTCTTTATTGTCAGCTATATAATCAATAATTTTAGACATTAAAGGCAAAGGATATGTTTTTCTTTTCTCGCTTCCTATAAGGCTAATCATAACTGTTTTTCTATCCTCTCTAACCTTATGCTTGTTGAATAATTCTTTAGCGACTTTATTTTCTTCTTCAGAAACAAACAATTTTGGAATTGGATCGATGTTTATTGTTAGATTAAGAGGTTCTAATAAAGAAAGCCTTCTTTCTATTGCTAGCCCTAAATTGGTTTTTGGAAAAGGTTCAAACGGAACATTATCAGTATATAAAAAGTTTCTTCCTGGTTTTTTATAAGATATTTTTGTTTTGCATTGCTAAAAAGAACCAATATCCAGCTTTCTAATTTTGAATACGCATCAATTAGTAAATCGTATTTTTCTTCACGAATCTGAAATGCAAGTTGTAGTAATTCTTTTTTGCTTTTTCTGTGTTTTTCTTCAAACAATATAACATTGTCAATACTTGTGTTGCCTTCTAGAACGGGAGTTGTCGAGCTATATACTAGATAATCAATTTGAGCATTAGGATATGCTTTACGTAGATTATTGCATAGTATACTGCTAATCAAAACATCACCAATCATTTTTTGCTGGATTACAAGTATTTTCATGTAAAGTTTAAATAAAATTAAGACGTTGCAAATTGAAGCAAAAAAATCCAAATTCTAATCATTAAATTTGATAGAATTTGGATTATTTTTTAACTGATTTTTCTTTAAAGAAAAGAATTATACTGCGACATCGTATTCGCGAAGCGCATTGTTTAATGATGTTTTTAAGTCTGTAGATGGTTTACGAGTACCAATAATTAATGCACATGGAACTTGAAATTCTCCAGCAGCAAATTTTTTGGTATAGCTTCCAGGAATAACTACTGAACGAGCAGGAACATATCCTTTCATTTCAACAGGAGTATCGCCAGTTACATCAATTATCTTAGTCGAAGCTGTTAAACAAACGTTTGCTCCAAGTACTGCTTCTTTTCCAACATGTACTCCTTCTACTACGATACAACGAGAACCTATAAATGCACCATCCTCTATAATTACTGGGGCAGCTTGTAAAGGTTCTAATACACCACCAATACCAACACCACCACTTAAATGAACGTTTTTACCAATTTGAGCACAGCTTCCCACAGTTGCCCATGTGTCTACCATTGTTCCTTCATCAACATATGCACCAATGTTTACATAACTAGGCATTAAGATTACACCACTTGAAATGTAAGCTCCATAACGTGCAACTGCATTAGGTACTACACGAATACCTTTTTCAGCATATCCTCTTTTTAATAACATTTTGTCATGATATTCGAAAATACCAGACTCTAAAGTTTCCATTTTCTGAATTGGAAATACATAACTACAGCTTTTTTTACCCATTCGTTTACTTGCCAACCCTCACCAACTGGTTCAGCAACACGTAATTTTCCTGTATCCAAAAGTTCAATAACTTCTCTGATAGCATCAGTTGTAGTTGTTTCTTGTAATAAAGCTCTGTTATCCCAAGCTTGTTCTATAATAGTTTGTAATGAATTCATGATAGTAATATTTTAGGCAAATATAATTCGATTTTTTTTTAAAACAACTTCCATTTCTATATAGTAACGATTTTAAACAAAAAACAACAATTTATTTTATGATGTGATATTACACTCTTTTTGTGTTAAAAAGAAACACTTATATGAAATGTTTTATGACATATTTCCTGATAAATATCAATTTTTGTTATTACATATAAAAGTAGTTTTGCTGAACAATTTAAGAACAACATAAGTTTGTTTTTTAATTGGTTTTGAACTCTAAATTTAATTAGTATTATAACTATGAATCAAGAAAGCCAGTTGTTTAAAAGACCTACACCAATCGATAAGGAAGTTTCTTGGGATAAATCTCAAGTAATTATGAGTAAAACAAATCCAATTGGGATTATCGAATATGCAAATGAAACTTTTGTAGATGTTTGCGGATACGAGGATTATGAACTAATGGGACAACCACACAGTATCATTAGACATCCTGATATGCCACGTGTAATATTCAAAGTTTTATGGGAGAATCTTAAGAAAGGGAATAATTTTCATGCTGTTGTAAAAAATCTTGCTAAATCTGGAAGATTCTACTGGGTTGTTACAGATTTTGAAATTGCAAAGGATGAAAATGGAGTAATAGTAAATTATTTTGCAAGAAGACGCTCTGTGCCACAAGAAGTAATCTCAATGCATATTGAGCCTTTGTATAAAAAATTGTTGCAGATAGAATCGGCTAGCGGAATGGAATTTAGTGAGAAATATTTAATTGGATTTCTAGAAGAGAAAAATAGAACTTATATAGAATACATTAAAGATTTGATGTATGATAATGAAAGAGCGCAAGCTACTCATCATCAAGCCGTAACTCAAGCTCATCATGTAGAGGAAGAGGAAGAGGAGGAAAGAGGTTTTTTTAGTCGTTTCTTTAATAGATAAATAGATAGCGTTTTTTGCCCCAAAAAGAACCTATAAAAGAAACAGGGTTTGGCTTTTTAATTTAAGTCAAACCCTGTTTTGTATTATTAATGCAGTCCTGTTATTGATTTCAAAATTTTGGAATCACTTTTTTTAAACTCATTTAAATTTATATAACCTCAAGGAGTATTAAATAAAAAAAGCAATAGTGATTTCTTATGATCTCTATTGCTTTTTAATTATAGTTTAATGGGGATTTAGTCTTGATTAAGAGTTAAAAAGCCAATTGGTTATTAATAACTCTTTCATTAAATGATTGTATATATGCTTTTAAGAATTTTTCAGATTCTTTAACTTTAGATTTGTTCTGTTGCATTAAATTATTTTTTAATAGAACATCTTCTTTCCATTTATATAATCCAATAGTTTGATTGTTTGCAAAAGCCAAATAAAAATCATCTTTGATGTAATGGTATGTTCCTTGAAGATAATAGACTACAAAGTTTTCTTTAGATTTATAACTTTTACCAAAACTAACCATGTCGGTTTTTATATTCAAGTAATCTAAAATACTTGGCATGATATCGATTTGCTGAAATTTTTGTCACTAACACCTTTTAATTCAGGGTTTGATGGATCAAAAAACAAAATCGGAATGTTAAATTTTCCAATATTTGTTTTATCAATATCTTTATCTCCTCCAGAAGAAGTATGATCAGAAGAAATTACAAACAAAGTGTTTTTATACCAGCTTTCTTTTTAGCAGTATTAAAAAACTTGCGTAGCGCAAAATCTGTGTACGCTATACTTTCTTGGATTACAGTAGTTCCTTTAGGGAATTTTCCTTTGTATTTTTCAGGAATAATATAGGGGTTATGAGATGAAATAGTAAATAAAGAGCTAAAGAAAGGTTGCTTAAAAGAAGTTAATTTAGAAGCATAAAACTGTAGGAATTCCTCGTCAAATACACCCCATTTACCATCAAATGCTTCTTTTCCTGTGTATTGGTCTTTTCCGAAATATTGATCAAAGCCAGCTACTTCGGCATATTGATCAAAGTTCTGACTACCATTAAAAGCACCGTGAAAGAATGAGGTAGTATAGCCTTCTTTTTTGAAAATTTTAGGAAGACCATTTATTTTGTTCAAAGAATAGCTCGATGATATAAAGGAGTTATTCATTAAACTTGGAATACTAGAAAGTATCGATGGAACAGCGTCAATTGAAACTTTTCCATTAGCAAATCCATTTTTAAATAGTATGATTTTGTGATAAGAGAATCTAGGAATGGAGTCTGTCCGCGTCCTATGTTTTCATTTCCAAAGCTTTCCAAAATTAAAATTACAACATTCTTTTTGATAGCTGGTTCACTAGGTTTTAAAGAAATAATAGGATTGTAGATTGAAATTAATTCTTTTGGATTGTAATAATTTACTTTATCAATGTCTTCTTTCTTAAAAGCAGTTTTAAGGATGCAGAAAGGAGTGTTTAAAACCAAACCGGCATTGTTTAATGCTCCATATTCAGCAGCATCTACAATCTTAATCGGTTTTTTTCGTAAACCTCCACGTCCAGCAAGTAAAATTATAACTAAAGAAAGAATGAAATAAGCAAATTGTTTGTAATACTCTTTTTTAGTTGATTTTTCGTGTATTAGATGTGTTTTTAAATTTGGAGTTAATTTCCAGAACAGTATACTTACGATAAGAAATAAAACAAAAATATACCAAAATTCTTGTAGAAATGAAGGGATTAAGCCAAGAGCTTCTTGTTCCATTCCTTTGGCAGTAATCATTGAAAAAGTGCTTCTTCTACCAGTAAAGCGATAGTAAATGATATCTATAAAGTTTGTAGCAATAAATAAAAGGTTTACTGCGTAAAAAGTAATCTTTAGTATGCTTTGGTATCTAGGTTTGTATTTGAAATTACCCGGAATTAAGTGAGCAATCAAAAATATAATATTAATGTAGGCAATGGTTGCTAAATCAAAGAGAAGACCTCCAGTAAAGTTTTGAAATGTAATGTCTTCAAACAATTTTACATTTATAAGATAAAATAGGATTCTTGAGAATTGGTAGATTATGAAAATTAAAAAGAATCTTTTTAGAAATAAAACAATGCTATTTTTATAGTTATTCATTTGGGTTTAGTAATTTTTATGTATTTGCTTTAGGTTTAATTTATGGTGTAAATGAAATTTTGGGCAAAAGAACTATTTTTTTTTTAAATTAATGATTACTTATTGATTTAATTTTGTAAGAACTGTATTTTGTTTTATAATTTAATGAATATTTTACTTGTTTTAATTTTCTGTATTATAGTTGGTTGTGTGAGTATTCGTTGAGGGGGGATTTATTAAATAGAAGTTTTTATTTTTTTTGCTTCGATGATAATTATCATGAATTAAGATGGTAAGGAAGCCTACTTTTGAAATGAAATTATATATAAGAAATTTTAAGGGCAAAATTCCATTTTTAAGATTTAATAAAATCTATGAATTAGTACAAATAGAGTTGATTATTAAGCTCCTGTTATAAATTTTTTAATATTGTTTTAATTTTTTTTGGAGAAAAAATTTAAAAAATCCGTTTTAAATCTTAGAACGGATTTTTTTTGAGATAGGATTTTTTACTTTATGTATCTTTGTCTCATTAATATAAATTAAGATGCCTAGAATTCTCGCTATAGATTACGGACAAAAAAGAACAGGGATAGCTGTTACCGATGAATTGCAAATTATTGCTTCAGGGTTAACTACAATTCCATCGAATACTACTATTGATTTTTTAAAGGACTATTTTTCCAAAGAGAAGGTCGAAGCGGTTTTAATTGGTGAACCAAAACAAATGAATGGAGAACCTTCAGAAAGCGCTTCAATCATAAAAGGTTTTGTGACTCATTTTTCTAATATTTTTCCTGAAATGAAAGTGGTTCGAGTGGATGAAAGATTTACTTCTAAGATGGCATTTCAAACAATGATTGATAGTGGTCTGAGTAAAAAACAACGTCAGAACAAAGGGTTGATTGACGAAATCTCAGCAACGATAATGCTTCAGGACTATTTGTCTCGAAAAATGTTCTAAATAAGCTAGAAAGTTTATTCCAAAAAAGTTTTAGAAAATTATAACTTTTCAGATGAAATTTATAGTTTTTTTTGCAATTTTATAAAGTACCTTTGTACTTTAAAATTTTTCTTGTTATGTCCGACGATACCATACGTTCAAATACCGAAGTAGTACTTATTGGTGCTGGAATTATGAGTGCAACTCTTGGGTTAATCTTAAAAGAATTACAGCCAGATTTAAAAATTGAAATTTACGAAAGATTAGATGTTGCTGCAGCCGAAAGCTCTGATGCTTGGAATAATGCTGGAACAGGACATTCTGCATTTTGTGAATTAAACTATACTCCAGAAAAAAATGGAAGTATTGATCCTAAAAAGGCAATTAGTATAGCAGAATCCTTTGAGGTTTCTCGCCAATTTTGGTCTTACTTGGTACGGCAAAATAAAATTTCATCTCCAGATAATTTTATAAAAAGTGTTCCTCATATGAGTTTCGTTTGGGGAGAGAAAAATGTAGACTATCTTAAAAAAGATTTGAAGCATTACAAAAAAATCCAATTTTTAAAGAAATGGTTTTTAGTACCGATTTTTCTCAATTAAAAGAATGGATGCCTTTGGTAATGGAAGGAAGAGATTCTTCTGATAAATTTGCTGCAACTTCTATGTCAATAGGAACTGATGTGAATTTTGGAGAATTAACAAGAAGTATGTTTGATTATCTAGGTAAACTAGATGGTGTGAAAATTCATTTCAATCACGAAGTGAAGAAATTAAAACAACGCGAAGATAAAACTTGGAGAATTAAGATTACTGATCTAGCTACTGGTCAAACCAAAAAAGTTTATACAAAGTTTGTATTTATTGGTGCTGGTGGAGGTTCTTTACCTTTATTAGAAAAAGCCAACGTTGTTGAAGGAAAAGGCTTTGGAGGTTTTCCTGTTAGCGGACAATGGTTAAAATGTACTAATCCAGACGTTATTCTTCAGCATCAAGCTAAAGTTTACGGAAAAGCAAGTGTTGGTGCGCCACCTATGTCAGTTCCTCATATCGATACTAGAATGATAGATGGAGAAAGAGCTTTACTTTTTGGACCATTTGCAGGTTTTTCGACTCGTTTTTTAAAGAATGGATCTTATTTGGATTTACCTATGTCTATCCAAACAGATAATATAATGCCAATGTTGGCAGCTGGTTATCATAATATTCCACTTACGAAATATTTAATTGAGCAAGTAAGACAATCTCCTAAAGATAGAATGAACGCTTTACGCGAATATTTACCAAATGCAAAATCTAAAGATTGGAAATTAGAAAGAGCAGGGCAACGTGTTCAGGTTATTAAAAAAGACGAAAAAGAAGGTGGGATTCTTGAATTTGGAACAGAGGTAATTAATACCGAAGATGGTACGTTAGCAGTGCTGTTAGGAGCTTCTCCTGGAGCTTCAACAGCTGTTTCTATTATGGTAGGGTTAATTGATAAATGTTTTAAAGACAAAGTTAAAACGCCAGAATGGAATGAAAAGTTTAAAGCAATGATTCCTTCTTACGGTCAAACATTAAATGATAAACCAGAATTATTAGCCGAAATAAGAAAAAATACGGCAGCTACTTTGAAATTAAATAATTAATGTAGTATTGGCTATTTAGAATATATGAAAAAATCCAGATTAGTTTTTAATCTGGATTTTTTGCTATAAACTCTTTTGTAACTGTTAGTATTTTTTCAGACAGATCGGTCATCCATATTAATTGCTCGATTACTAATTGAGCTTCTTGCATTTTAGTTTCCCTTCACTTTCGTTAAGCTCATTATCATTTTCTAACCGACTGAAGTTTTTTCTTTTTAATTCTTCAAAATGGAAAGTCAATTTCTCTTTATTGGCTTCTTTGTTCTTGTATATGGATGTTTTTTCATGTCTTAAAATAGCAATTGAATGATTTAAGTTAGAAACAACAAAATCCACTACAAAATTAAAAGATTCAGATGCTGAAGTAGTTTTATGTGACTGAATATAAGTTCCCAATGAAGCTAAAGACGAAAGCAAGGAATGATTTAGTACCGCAAGCTTATTTATCTGCGGGAGCTGTTTTTGCTTTGATTTAGGTTCTTGTATCATTCTTTGGAAAGAAGTCATAAGGTTTCCAATTTCAATAAAAGCATTTTTTCTAGCCAAACGATAAGATGTTGGTAATGTTCCTTTCTTGTTGTAATACTCGGCAATTTCTCGTAAATAGTTCTTATTAGATTCTATAGCTTTTTCTAAAAAAGAGGCCGCATTTAAAAACTCCCAAGCAGGCCATAAATAATAATTTGCTAAAAAGGCTAGTGTAGCCCCTACAAGAGAGTCTAAAATTCTAAATTGAATAACTTCGAGGATATTAGGTGTTAAAATTCCGTAAACAAACACTACATACATGGTGACAAGCGTAGTACTAACTTTGTAATTACTCTGTGTAAAAGCAACACCAATTAGCATGCAAAAAATAGCAAATATGCTTATGGCAACCTGATTATGAACCAAAGAAACGATTCCAAAAGCAATTAGCCCACCTAAAATGGTGCCAATAACACGATTATAAGACCGTTCTTTTGTTAATCCGTAACCTGGACGCATTATTACAACAATGGTTAGTAAAATCCAATATACATTTTGAAATGGAAGTAATTTACCAATTATAAAACCTACCATAATAGTAATGGTAAGTCGCAGCGAATGCCTGAAAAATGTAGATGAGAAACTAAAATTTTCAATTAAAGTTCGTATCGGATAATATTGTGGAGTTAAGAATTTTTCAAGCTCTTTGTTCTTCTCTTTAAAATCATAAGAGTTGATAGCTAATGAAAATGCCATTTCTACAATTTTTATTTTTTCAACTTGCTTTTGGGCATATTTGAGCATATTGGTAAGCATCCAAACGCCTTCAGAAGATTCGATTTTACCTAAACTGTTTTGATAGGAATCAATTGCAGCTTGTAATCCATCTAATTCCTTTTTTAAATCATTTATAGAAATGTATTTGGAAGCTTTATGAACACTTTTGGATAGTTTTTTTAAAGTAGAAGCAAGTTTGTATGCTAAATTCTGATAAGAACGCAGTGCTTCGGGGTGGTCGCTAAATTTTTTATGCAACTTACTATGGTCAAATGAAGTAGATAGCGCCAATTCTTGAATTTCGACTAATGTAATAAAAACGATAAGCATTTTTCGGTTTTGGCTAGAGTCGCCAGAAGTTGCTCTATTGCCAATGAGTACTTGTCTTAAGTTCTCATGAATTTGATTTAATTCAACCTGAAGATTTAATTGCTTTTCGATAATTTTTTTTCTATCGGCATCAGGGTTCCATAAATCTCCTCTAAGTTTTAAGTATTTAGCTGTTAATCGAATTCCGTCAGCAATTTGTAATTCGACATAACGATGGGGCTTTACATAGTGAAAAATTAAAGAAACTATTAAATAGAATAATCCTCCTGCAAAAAGATAAGTAGAATGTAGTACGGCTTCCCAGCCTTGATTTAAATGGGCAAATGATAGAGAAATAGAAAGCAAGGCAGAGAAAGATGTCATAGTTGCTCTTTGTCCATAAACGGAAATCATGGATGACAAGAAAAGTAATACTCCTAGAAAAGGGTAAAATAGCCATGGAAAAGGATAGACTAAGTTTACTAACAAGTTAACACAAGAAACAATTATAGCAGTTACAATAATTCCTTTTATCTTGTGTTTAAGATTACTAGGGATATCGCTCGGATAAGCATAAAAAGCACCAAGTGCAATTGTAAAGCCTATTTCGAAATAACCTAAAAAGTTAAAGAACAAAACAGGAACAACACAGGCTAGAGTAACTTTTGAAGCGTTGATGAAAGAAGTACTGTTTGTGAATTTAACGATGCGATCGAACATATATTTAGGTTTACTAGCAAATATAAGAATTGTATGAATTAGATACCAATTAATAGTAGCTTAGATTTAAAAAGAAATCAAAAAGCATATAATCTGGTTTATAGAATTATTCATTGACTATTTTTTACTATTTTTGCCAACCTAATTCAGAATAATGAAATTCTAGATTAATAGTCGTTAATACATAATACAACAAGAATGATTTTACCAATTATAGGATATGGTGATCCTGTTTTAAGAAAAGTTGGAGAGGCAGTTACGCCAGAATACCCAAACTTGAAAGAAACGATAGATAACATGTACGAGACAATGTACAATGCTTATGGAGTAGGTCTTGCTGCACCACAAGTTGGTTTGGCTTTGCGTTTATTTGTAATTGACACAACTCCTTTTAGTGATGACGAGGATTTACCAGCAGAGGAACAAAAAGAATTAAAAGGATTCAAAAGAACTTTCATCAATGCCAAAATTCTAAAAGAAGATGGAGAAGAGTGGAGTTTTAATGAAGGTTGCTTGAGTATCCCTGATGTTCGTGAAGATGTTTACAGACATGAAAGAATTACAATCGAGTACTGTGAAGAAGATTTTGTTGTAAAAACAGAAGTTTTTGATGGTTTAATTGCTAGAGTAATTCAGCATGAGTATGACCACATCGAAGGAGTTTTGTTTACTGATAAAATATCATCATTAAAGAAACGTTTGATTCAAAAGAAATTAAAAAACATTACAGAAGGTAAAACATTTCAAGAGTATAGAATGAAATTTGCCGCTGCAAAAAAAGGGAGATAGTTTTTGATTCTCTTTTTATGAAAATATAAAATAACCGAATTCTTAATACTAATTATAATAAACATGAATTTAGAAAAAATATTAGCTATTTCTGGGAAACCAGGTTTATACGCATTAAAAGTACAAACGCGTACAGGATTTGTAGCTGAATCATTAATTGATGGAAAAAAAATCACTGTTAGCTTAAAGAGTAATGTAAGTTTATTGTCAGAGATTTCAATTTATACATACGAAGGAGAAAAACCTTTGTCAGAAGTAATGCAATTAATCGCTAAAAAAGAAGATAAAGGACCAGCAATTTCTCATAAAGAAGATAATGCTACTTTAACAGCTTATTTTAAAGAAGTTTTACCTCAATATGATGAAGAAAGAGTTTATCCTTCTGATATTAAAAAAGTATTGAACTGGTATATATATGCTACAAGCAAAAGGATTGGTTACAGATTTAGCACCTGCACCTGCAGAATCTAAAGAAGAAACTCCAGTTTTGGAAGAAGTTAAAAAAGCACCAGCAAAAAAAGCTAAAGCAGCTGCTGAAAAAAAATAGTTTCATTTTAAGGAACGATATTTAATCCTGTTAAGATGATTTCTTAACAGGATTTTTTACTTTTACATTAGGTTACCCAACTTCAAAATATATCAAAAATGAGTAGAGAATTGCAATTACAAGCCTTCGAAAGATTATTAAACATAATGGATGATTTGCGTGAAAAATGCCCTTGGGACATGAAGCAAACCATACAAACTTTGCGACATCTTACTATCGAAGAAACTTACGAATTGGGTGATGCAATCTTAGATAATGATCTTAACGAAGTAAAGAAGGAGTTAGGAGATTTGTTATTACATATTGTTTTTTATGCCAAAATTGGTAGTGAAACAAATGATTTTGATATGGCCGATGTGTGTAATGAAATTTGTGAAAAACTCATTCATCGTCATCCGCATATTTATAGCGATACAGTTGTAAAAGATGAAGAAGAAGTAAAGCAAAACTGGGAAAAACTCAAATTAAAAGAAGGAAAAAAGTCTGTTTTAGAAGGAGTTCCGAGAAGTTTGCCGGCATTGGTTAAAGCTAGCAGAATACAGGATAAGGTAAAAGGAGTAGGTTTTGATTGGGAAGAACCACATCAGGTTTGGGACAAAGTACAAGAAGAATTGCAAGAATTACAAGTTGAAGTAGAAGCTGGTGATCAAGATAAAATTGAAGCGGAGTTTGGAGATGTTTTATTCTCAATGATTAATTACGCTCGATTTTTAAATGTAAATGCCGAAGATGCTTTGGAACGCACCAATAAAAAATTTATAAAACGCTTTCAATACCTTGAGAGTAAAGCAGGTGAGTTAGGAAAACCACTTATGGATATGACTTTGGCAGAAATGGATGTATTTTGGAACGAAGCAAAAAAGCTGTAATTATTCAGCCATTTTTTTTAAGGCAATAAAGTTTTTCAAAACAATTTTTTTACCAACTAAATCAATAACATCTAGCTTTTTAAAATCAGATAATAATCGAATACAACTTTCAGTAGCCGTACCAATCATACTTGCTAATTCATCTCTAGATAGTTGAATTTTAAGTGTTTTGTCTTTGTTTTCACCAAAAGTATCATATAAATACAATAAGGTTTCAGCCAAACGAGATTTAACAGTCTTTTGAGCTAAGGAAACCGTATGGTTATCAGAGTCTTTTAAATCTTCACAAATTGTTTTCATGACATTCATAGAAAACTGATTATTTTGATTAAAGAAAGTGATAATTTCAGATTTTGGAATAAAACATACTTCCATATCATCTAAAGCTTTTGCACTTAAATTGGCAGGTTCGTTGCTAATCATAGAGCGCTGACCTAAAAGCTCTCCAGATTTTACAAGCTTCACAATCTGGTCTTTACCATTAGCGCTTAGCTTAGAAAGTTTACCAACACCATCTTTTACACAAAAAACACCATTAGTAATTTCACCTTCTTCAAAGATAGGATCACCTTTTTTAATTGTGTAAGTAGTTTTACTATTTGCTAGTTTAATAACTTCATCTTTGTTTAAAGCTTTTAACGAGGTAAGTTGTCTTACGATACATTGATCACATTTATTCATAGGGAGGTTATTTGTCTGCAAAACTAAGTATTATTATGATTTGATACTCTTATTTTTTTGTAATAATGACACAATTATAATTTCTATAGGTTTATTCCCAATTTATTTTGTTAAATTTAAAAATGTATTTTAACAGCTATGATAATTGTCATACAGAAAAATTCCCTATTGTTTTTTTATTTTTGAAACAACATCTAAATAGATTAAGTCATCTGAACCAATATTCTCTCCATATCCTCCGATAAAATCATTTTTATTCTTTGGTGTTCAAATAAGGCCGTTGCATCAAAGTTATGCTTGTCTAATCTCAAAGTATAATTAATAGAGTTTTGCGAAACTAGATTTGTATTTCTTCTTATACTTGCTCTACAGTACCTTTGTAATCCCTACCGTCGCCATGCATTCTATTATTATATCTATGATACGTATTCATATTATAATCTACAGCAAACACAGATTTATACTTGAAATTATTTGAGATTTTCCAATCTAATGTATTATTAGATCTAAGCCCTAATAAATTATTAGTCTTAACATTATTTGCTAAAGTATAGAGAACATTATGTAAAGTAGTCCAATATCCAATATCCGAAACATTTGCTCCTTTACCAATATTATATGTTCCATCACTGTTATAAGGATTCACCCATGGATTCATAAAGTATTTTGTTAAATTTGGGTTACTAAAAGTTCCCGTTCCTTCCAAAATACCATTTTGCTTTGCTTCAGAAAAAAAGTTAGCTGTACTGAACTTAAGCGTTTCACTTAATTTTCTTGTAAAGCCTAATGCCGCTGTAAAACGTCTAAATTCTGCACCTCTAATAGTGGACTCAGTCTTATTATATCCAAGCGAAGCATTAAAAGTTGTTTTTTCATCCCCAGCTGACACAGAGAAATCTGTATTCTGAACTAGAGCATTTTTATTTTTTAACAATTCACCCCAATTATGGCTTACACCATCCCAATCTTTCAAATTTGCTTTACTTGCATCAACTTTTTGTCCTTCTGGAGTTTTTAATATCCAATTTTCAGCGCCAGCTCTATCAAATCCATCTGAAGCACCATAAGTATTATAAACAGCATCTAAATACAATTCTTTTCTTTGATCACCAGTAAGCACATTTCTTCCTGTAACAGCATTATTCTGGAAACCAATAGAATTACTAAAATTATAAGATGGTTTCCCAATTTTTCCTCTTTTTGTCGTAATAACAATCACTCCATTAGATCCTCTTGCTCCATAAGCTGCGGTTGCAGATGCATCTTTCAAAATTGTCATACTTTCTATATCATGACTATTTAAACTAGCTAAAACTGACATTGATGAACCGGTACTTTTTGTTGCTTGAATCGTTTTATTATCATTACCCCCAGAAAGGTCACCACTTATAACGGGTACACCATCAATAACGTAAAGAGGCTGATTATTTGCCGAAATTGATCCTGCTCCTCTAATACGAATGTCCTGAACAGAACCTGGTGTTCCAGAAGAACTTGACACTTGTAAACCAACTACCTTTCCTTGTAATGCCTGATCAACCGAAACTGTTGGAACACCACTTAAAACAGTGCCTGAAAGTTGCTTTGAACTACCTGTCATATTACTTTTTGATTTAGTAACATATCCCATTACGACTACTTCTTCCAGTGCTTTACCATCTTCCTTCATCTCAATATTCACTACTGAAGATGTGCCAACTGTAATTGTTTTGTCTAGCATTCCCATATAAGAAAATATAAGTACATCTCCTGGTTTTGCTTTAACAGAATATTTACCGTCAAAATCTGTTTGAACACCAATAGTAGTGCCTTTAATAGTAACGTTTACTCCCGGAATTGGTCCTGCTACATCATCTGAAACAATTCCAGAAATAGTTTTCTCTTGTGCGAAAGAAAACTGCATGGTCAAAAACGTTAGCATTGTTAAAATCCACGTAAATTTTAATTTCATGTTAAATGTTTTATAATTAGTATGCGGCAAAACAAACAAATATTTCTTACAATAACAACATAATATTAAAAATATAAAAATTTTTCTTACTTTGTTTAAATTAAAGAATAAGAAATAAACTATAAACAATAGATTAAAAGCGAATTAGAATAAAAAACGGCTAACAAACCTATACTGTATTTTAACAAGAAACCATAACTAAATAAAATTAATAGTACTGCATAATTCTTAAAAAATATTACATACAAACTATATAAAGAAGATTGCACAATTTATTTCACCAAAAAAAACTGCCCAAAATATTTTGGGCAGTTTTGAAAATTATTAAAATTAAGGGCTATTTAGTTGCCCTTATCTTTATAAAAGTTAACTCAATTTAATCATATACAAATGAGTAACCTTTTTAGTTTAATATGCTTTGTTGCTTTCTTTTTCAAGATTTGATCTTCCTTTAGTCATCCATTCTGGAGCTTTTTCTCCTTTTAAATAATGATCAAAAAATTGTTTCATTCGAGTTGACAAGTCTTTTCTATTTCCCCAACTCTCAGCTTTAAGATTATGTGGTTCGCCATTGTAGTTTAACATCCAAACGGGTTTATCTAAACGACGTAATGCAGTAAAATATTCAATTCCTTGATACCATGGCACAGCTCCATCATTATCATTATGCATCATTAATAAAGGTGTTTGAACTTTATCTGCATAAAATAAAGGTGAATTTTTAATATATCCATTTAAATCCTCCCAAAGAGTTTTACCGATTCTACTCTGAGTATGTTCGTACTGAAACATTCTACTCATTCCTGTTTCCCATCTAATACCACCATAAGCACTTGTCATGTTACTAACTGGAGCTCCTGCCATAGCAGCAGCAAACATATTGGTTTGTGTTATAAGATATGCCGTTTGGTAACCTCCCCAACTTTGTCCTTGAAGAGCAATATGCTTTCATCGATTGCTGGAAATTGTTTTATCATACTTTCTACACCACTCACAATACAGTTATATGCACTTTGTCCAGGAAGTCCTTCTTTGTAAATTATATCTGGAACAAAAACAAAATAGTCATTACTTGTATACAATGTTCTATTAATAGTAGATCTACTTGGCTGAGGAGCATAATGACGATGATATGTATCTGAATTTAACTCATAAAAATACACTACCATTGGGTATTTTTTGTTTGGATCATAGTTCTCTGGTTTGTATAACAATCCTTGTAAAGTAACGGCATCATTATTCTTCCATTCTACTAAACTTACGGATCCCCATTTAAAATTTTTCTGTTGGGGATTAGCTTTTGTTACTTGTTCAGGAGAATCAAAGTCAGTTGTAGTAACCCAAATATCAGGATACTGTTGATAATTTTGTCTAGTATAAAAAATAGTCTTACTGTTCTTTGCTTTCTTTGGAGTTGTAAAGAAATAATCCCCTTCCATTATAACTGTTGGTGTATTCTCTTTATTAAAATCAGAATAAACATATCCTGATTTTTTAGTATCATCCTCAAAAACGGATAGTAACACTTGTTTTTTAGTGTCTATAAACTTCTCTTCGCTATCTATCTGAAGATAACGATATACCTTTTTAGTTTCTCTTCCGTTTTTTGTGATTCTTTTTGGTTGTATTTTTGAATCTGGATCAAACTTCCAAATATCATAACGATCATAGATATAGACGAATTTATCCCCTTCGTCCCAACCTGCGATACCATATGGTGAAGGTTCATTAGGTTGATCATTTCGCTCATCATACCAAGCAACTTTCACTCCTTTGGTTAATGATTTGTGCTGATTTGTTTTTAAATTAATTGAATAATAAACACTATCCTTACGGTTGTAGTAAACTGCATATTTTTGCGAACCTCCAAACCACACTTGGTCTTGTTCTTTAATCAATAACTTTTGCTCACCTGTATTAAGGTCTATTTTATAAAAATCTTTTACAAAAAAGCGGTCCATGAAGAAGCTCTTTTATAAGAATCTCCATTAGTTCCTAAAGCATAATCTCCATCACCGTTATTAAACACTGTGATATCAGGGACTAATGTATTACCAAGCTGAACGGCTTTATCTGAACTAAAATCATATACTGCCTGATAGGTTCTATTCTGCTCTTTTTTATTATTTACAATCTGTTGCGGTTGCAACTCTTTATCTGTCCATGCCCATATATCAAGGGTTGCACGCTCTTTATTTAGTAAAGTATCTTTAGGCTTTTCTGCTTCAAATAGGGCATTCCCAAAGAACAATCTTTTTCATTTTCTGAAAAAAACAAATTCCCTTTATCAGAATAATTCCAGTTCTCAGGAAGATTCTTTATTCTGTTTGCTTTTAATTCTGCTACTAATGATTTTGTTCCTTTATATAACTGGTATTTTTTAATTTTTGCTGTATCTGATGAAAATAGAAATCCTAATTTATCACCTCTATCTTCTATAGCAATCTTTGATATTGTCCCTTTTGATTTAAAAATAGTATCTGTTTTTTTACTCCCTGCATCAAAATATAATAATGCTGATGTAGTTAAAGAATCTTTCTTTTTCTCTGAATGAAGCAATAATTTATCAGCTTTCTTTGACCAAGTAAAATTTTTAATATTCAAAAACGCGATACTATCTTTCAGTATCGGATTATAAACCACGACAATAGTATCGCTCTTTGGTTTTGCCTTTATTTTTTTATCAACTCCTGCTGAATCTTTTGCTTTTACAGTTTTCAAAATTGTTTTATAAGCAAGCCACTCTCCTCCTTCAGCTGGCTGACTGAAATTTTTAAGACTTGGATATTTTTTTACCACTTTTGTTTTAAACACATAAATTCCCAAAGAATCAATAGGTAGTTTTTCTTTTTTTAATTTCTTTGTTTCAGCTTTTCGTCTAACGGCTATCTCAGGTTTTATCTTAAATGATACAAACGTGCTTTTTCCATTGATTTGAGCATCGTATCCTCTAGAAATTGTATCTGACGCTTTTGTTTTAACATTAACTATAACAAGCTTACCATCACCATTTCCTGGATTATATTCATATACTAAATACGCTCCATTTCCAGACAACTGTGGCTTTTCTATTTGCTTCCAATTATCGTAATCATCTACAGTGAGTGATTTTTTTTGTGCAAATGATACAGACGCTACAAAAAATAAAGAAACAAATACATACATTTTAAACATCATAATTCTATTTTATTAGGAATGATTCTGGTTCAACAATTCAACTATTATTTGTAAAACTACATAAATAATGTACATACTACAAATTGTGTATTACACAAATTCATCTAGCACAAATTGTAACTAAAAAAAAAGCTACAATATCACTATTGTAGCTCTTTATTTATTTAAAGTTCATTTTGTTTAATCAATGGATTGGCATTAATTTCCGCTCTAGGAATTAACCATTGCCATCTTTTATCTGATGCAGGAACAGAGAAAACTCCTCCTACATAAGTAGAATTATGGTTTGCTCCAGTTCTATCTAAATCAGAGTTTGTTCTTTTTAAATCAAAAAATCTGAATCCTTCTCCCCAAAGTTCTATTCTTCTTTGAAAAATAACTTCATCAACTAAAGCTTGTCCAGTTTTTGTTGACAACACATATGAAGGATTTCTTTTGCTAACGAAAGAAAATAAAACTTGAGCGCATCTGCAGCACCCAATTTAGCTTTTGCTTCTGCCTCAATCAAATACATCTCTGCAACTCTCATATAAGGAACATCACAACGACTATCTGCAGTACTTACTGATAAGAACTTTTGACTTGTATATGGAATTTCTGAGCTGTAGAAACCAAAGCTATTCCAGGATGCGCACCTGTTTTGCTAAATACTGCAGCACGTACGTCTGTTGTAGGAATTTGATCGTACAATTTACTATTAATAGCTCTAGGACATGTTCTAATAACTGTTGAATTAAAGTTACGTGACATATAAGCTCCAAAATTAGCAAAATAAGCTGTTTGTAACTCTATAATATGGCTACCCCACATCCATTCTACATTATTATAATCATTAAATCCTTTAGTGTAATCAGCAATCGACATAATTGTTTACCAGTTCTTGCTTTAACAGCATTATCTGCAGCAACAGACCAATTTCCTTGAGTTAAATTTACACGAGCTTTTAATCCATAAGCTACTGGTAAATCTAAATTAGAATTATTAGGCTTTTTATATCCATCTAACAGAACTATAGCATTATCGATATCAGCATTGATTTGTTTATAAACATCCTCAACACTAGATCTTCCTACCATAGTTTTAGTATCTAAAGCTAAAGGTACTCCGTCTTGACTATTAGCAGTTCCAGGTACATATCTTTTTCCAAAAATTTGAACTAATTGAAAATGAGAAAAAGCTCTATATAAAAGGGCTTGCCCTTTAGTAATATCCTTATCTATCTGTTCCCCTTTAGCAGCATCAGCATTGTTTATAATTGCATTAGCATTTCTAATAATTTGATAAAAAGTTCTGTAAGGAAACCTCACTTCTGATGAATTATCATTTGAAGGTGCTGTCCAGTTATAAACACCTAAGAAAAATCCATTTGTAGCTGGGAAGACTAAATCGTCTCCGATAATGTCCATTTGTTGCATTATTCCCCCTACACCTGTTTGTCCTTGATCTTCATATCTAATGTACATCGAACGATGTATTCCATTTATAGCTAAATACAATGCTTCTGTATCAGCAGTAGCTGCCTCTTCACTTATAAATTCGGTTGGTTTTTTTTCTAAGAAATCCTCAGAACATGATCCTAATAACAGCATTGAAGAAGCTGCTATTATATATTTTGATAAATTAATTTTCATATTTTTTAATATTAAAAGTTTAAGCTAAGACCTAATGAGATAATTCTAGCAGGAGAAAATCTGTTTGAGTCGTACCGTTATAGTTTTGAGTTGGATCCATTCCTTTTTTCTTAGTAAAAAGTAACAAGTTTTCACCATTTACAAAAAACTTCATATTATCTACACCTAACTTATCTACTAAATTTCTAGGCAAATTATAAGATAAATTAGCTTGTCTGAATGATAAATAATCTGAATCAATCAACCATCTATCAGAAGCAGCAGAAGATTGTGTATTTCTATTAACATCCAATCTTGGAACATTAGTAATATCACCAGGATTTTGCCATCTGTCTAAAATATCCGTACTTAATGCTGAACCATATTGATTACCAGTATGCATTAAACTAGCGTAGTTAGAATCATAAGTTTGACCACCTATCTGATAAGTAAACATAACACTCAACTCTAAACCTTTATATTTAAAAGTATTAGTAAAACTTCCAACAAATCAGGTAAAGCTGAACCTGCATAATGATAGTTGGCTTTTGTATGATTTGTAGTTACATTAACACCATTAACAACACGTTGTTCTACATCTCCAGCAACAATTAAATTAGGATCAGAAACATATAATGCATATCCATCAGCAGCATCTACTCCGTACCATTCTCTCAACCAATAATCAAACATTGAACTACCAACTTCTAATTTTTTTGACCCATTAATAATCTCCTTCTGAGGCAGTTCAGTAATTTTATTTTTGATGGTTGAAGCATTCACATTAAAGTCCCATGAAAAACTTGGTGTTTTAACAATCACTGCGTTTAATGCTAATTCAATACCGCTATTATACATAGAACCTATATTTTCTGTTCTTGTATCTAAACCAAGTGACAACGGATTAGGAACTTCGAAAATAAGACCATCCGTTTTACGATGATAATATTCAACCGAACCACTAAACCTGCTCTTAAAAGTTGAGAATTCAAGAGCTATATCAGCTTGCGCGTTCTGTTCCCATATCAAATTTGGTGCTCCAATTCCATTAGAAACAATACCTCCTGCTGACTCATTATCATAACCTAATGCATACGTAGGTTGATTTACATAAAAATTCAATCCTGAATTACTAGTATGAGAATCATTACCAACCTCACCATATGAACCTCTAATTCTTAAATCGTCAATCCAAGAACTATTAGCTAAGAACTTTTCTTTGAAATATTCCAAGCTGCTCCAAATGACCAAAAATTTCCCCATTTAGTAGTAAATTTAGAAGATCCATCTCTACGGAATGATGCAGATAACAAATATTTTCCATCATAATCATATCCTAATCTAGAAAGATAAGATTCCGTACTATAATTTCTCTTAAAAGAATCTAAGTTTGTAACTGTTACAAAATTGATTAATTCTGAATTATCATTAACAACCTGTCCTCTTTTAGTACCTGAAAAATAAGAAGTTTCATAATCAAAACTTTCATGACCCACCAAAGCAGTAATATTATGATTGCCAAAAGAATTAGAATACTCCAAAAGTTGATTGAAAGTAATACCAGTATAAATATTATCGGTTTTAGATGCTCCTCCAGATCCTGCAGCATCACCAATTACTTTATTTGTATAATCTGATGTATTTAACATTCTTTTATCAATACCATAATTTGTAGTAAATTTAAAATCTTTTAAAAATTTAAACTCAGCAAAAGTCCTTGCAGATAGAGAGCGCGAGTGCACATCTCTCTCAACA
>NZ_JAUFQQ010000002.1 GCF_030409845.1 Flavobacterium branchiarum
TGCTTCCCCAAAAACGACCAGAAACCCTATTGCTCCTGAATAAGGTGCTAAACCTGATGGAACTGATGACATGGTGAACAAAACTAATGGCACAAACAAAATTCCTACTGCAACTCCTTGTAAAACATATGGTATTGCCATTGTAGATAATGAAATATCTGGCACAAAAAGAAACGTAAACCACAGATGAAATACTGCTAGAATAAAAAATCCTAGCATAAAAAATATATTTAGACGCTACTGTTTTAGCTAGAAAAATTGCTGCCAAAACCATTCCGATTACATTTCCAATTACATTAAGATACTGAATATGAGCTACACGCGATGGCTCCCAATTCCAAACGCTAAACATGGTGCTATGACAAATGTTAAGCGTTGCTCTACCTATATAAAAAAGGAAAAAACAACAGAAACCGAATTGACTTTTATTTTTACTTCGAATCTCAAAATTAAGGATTTATTAACATGCCCGACACATAGCACTTTTTATTGGTTTACGAAAACGTGATAGTGTTGAAAACTTTCTTTATTCTACAAGTTTTTAGCCAGAATACTATCATTTTAAAAAATAAATCATACCTTTATTAACAAAACAATTTTTTCCATATTACCAGTATGAAACGCAAAATAACCCTTAAACAAATCGCTAAGGAGCTTGATGTATCTATTTCTACCGTATCAAAATCATTACGAAACAGCCTAGAAATAGGAGAAGACACTCGATTAAAAGTTCAGGCTTTTGCCAAATTCTACAATTACAAGCCCAACAATATAGCACTCAGTTTAAAGAATCGTAAAACCAAAACTATTGGTATTATAATTCCCGAAATTGTGCATCATTTTTTCTCAACTGTTATTAACGGAGTAGAGCAAGTTGCCAACGAAAACGGATACAGCGTTATCATATGTTTATCTGATGATTCATTTGATAAAGAAGTACTTAATATGGAAATGCTTGCCAACGGAAGTATCGATGGTTTCATCATGTCTCTATCTAAAGAAACTCAATTTAAAGGAGATTTTCACCATATAACCGAGGTCATAAATCAAGGAATGCCAGTTGTAATGTTTGATCGAGTTACCAATGACATTTTATGCGACAAAGTAATTATTGACGACAAATCGGCTGCTTATGGAGCGGTTCAGAATTTAATCGATAAAGGCCGTAAAAAAATAGCCTTAGTTACTACTGTCGATTATGTTAGCGTTGGAAAACTACGAACCGATGGATACACAAAAGCACTACTAGACAACGACATCCCTTTTAACGAAGATCTCATCATAAAGATTGAAGATGTAGATACTTGCGAAATTATCATTAGCCAATTATTAGAAGATCGTGCAATAGATGCTGTTTTTGCTGTTAATGAACTTTTTGCTGTAACTATAATAAAAACCGCTAGTAAAATGGGACTTAGAGTTCCTGAAGACTTAGCCGTTATAGCCTTTACAGACGGAATTATATCTAAATATTCGACTCCAACTATAACAACAGTAAGCCAAAGCGGCAACAAAATGGGAAATAAAGCAGCCAAAATGCTTATAGATCGCTTGGAATTAGAAACCGAAGAAGGCGAAGAGGAAGAAGAAAATTACAAAACAGAAGTTATCGAAACTCACCTTATAGAAAGAGAATCTACAGATTAATATTCTTACAATCCTAAACAAAAGAACCCATTATTAATTTTAATGGGTTTTTTATTTGCTTCTTTAAAAAAATAATTTATAAATTTACGCCAGCTCAAAACTTTTACTTTTACTTCGAAAATTAAGTTAAGTTTTGATAAGCATAGCGCTTATCGTACATTCATTAAATTACGATAATGGAAAAGCGTAGATTAAGTTTCTGGGAAATTTGGAACATGAGTTTCGGTTTCTTAGGAATACAAATGGGGTTTGCTTTACAAAATGCAAATGCCAGCAGAATTCTTCAAATTTTTGGTGCCGACGTACACGAACTTTCTTGGTTTTGGATAATTGCTCCTTTAATGGGATTAATTGTTCAGCCAGTAATTGGACATTATAGTGATAAAACCTGGGGGAAATTTGGACGAAGAAAACCTTTTTTTCTTGTAGGTGCTATTCTAGCTTCAGTTGGATTAATATTAATGCCACAGGCAAACATTTTCACTTCAATACTACCCGCTTTATGGGTTGGTGCCGGAATGCTTATGATTATGGATGCGTCATTTAATATTGCCATGGAGCCCTTTCGTGCTTTAGTTGGTGACAATTTAAGAACAGACCAACGTACCGCAGGATTTAGTATTCAAACAGCACTTATTGGCTTTGGAGCTGTAATTGGTTCTTCTTTACCATATGTCTTGACGAAATGGTTTGGAGTCCCTAACAGTAGCCTTCCCGGAAGCGTTCCTTTAAATCTTACACTTTCTTTTATTTTAGGTGCCGCAGTTTTAATCGGCTCTATACTTGTTACCTTATTTACAACTAAAGAATACTCTCCTGATGAATTGGCTCTTTTTGAAGACCCAAAAGCGGAGAAAATTGAGATTGAAGAAAAATCAAAACTCACAGACATCTTTAGAGATTTTGCAAAAATGCCAACCACCATGCGCCAACTTAGTTGGGTGCAGTTTTTTTCATGGTTTGGACTTTTCGGTATGTGGGTATTTAGTACCCCTGCAATTGCACATCACATTTACGGATTACCCTAGATGATAATTCTAGCCAAAGCTATCAAGATGCTGGGGATTGGGTTGGAATACTTTTCGGAGTTTACAATCTAGTATCAGCCATTATAGCCTTATTTTTTCTGCCAATGATTGCTAAAAAAATTGGACGAAAATCGACTCATGCTCTTTCTTTAGTTATAGGTGGAATAGGTTTAATATCTATTTACTTTATGCCAGATGAAAATTGGGTTATTCTTTCTATGGTATTAATTGGTGTGGCTTGGGCTAGTATCCTCGCAATGCCATATGCTATCCTAGCAGGATCGATTGCTCCTAAAAAAATGGGCGTTTACATGGGGATATTCAACTTCTTTGTAGTAATTCCTCAAATAATAAACGCAATAATTGGAGGCCCAATTGTAAAATACCTTTATAACGGTGATGCTATATACGCATTAATTACAAGCGGTGTCAGCTTTCTGATAGCTGCTGTTCTAGTTTACAAAGTGAAAGATGTAGATGATATTAAAAATGAAACCTACGACAAGAAATCTTTTAAATAAGACAAAAAGTAGGCTTCTCTCAGTTAAAATATTTTTCGAAAGAAATTAAAAAATAAGCATATTATTAAATGAATACAAAAGCATTCATATTCGACCTAGACGGTGTAATTGTTGACACTGCTAAATACCATTATTTGGCATGGCAAAAAATTGCAAATGCATTAAACATTGACTTTACACACGAACATAACGAACTTTTAAAAGGAGTAAGTCGTGTACGTTCATTAGATATTATCCTAGAACTAGGAAACATTCAAGCTTCACAAGAAGATAAAGACAAATGGCTTATCCAAAAAAATGAAGACTACCTAACTTATTTGGTAGATATGAATGAAAGCGAAATTCTTCAGGGTGTTTTGCCTGTATTAGAATTTTTAAAAGAAAAAAAGCAAGCTATCGCATTGGGTTCGGCAAGTAAAAATGCACGCCCGATTCTAGAAAAAACAGGAATCATTTCCTACTTCGATGTTATCGTTGATGGTAATGATGTTACAAATGCTAAACCAGATCCAGAAGTTTTCTTAAAAGCAGCTCGACTACTAAACATAAGCCCTGAAGATTCAATCGTTTTTGAAGATTCGGTTGCAGGAGTCCAAGCAGCCAATATCGGAAAAATGACTAGCGTAGGCATAGGTTCTAAAGCTGTCTTGCATGAAGCGAAATACGTCTTTGAGGATTTTACCTTAATAGATCAAACATTCATCGAATCATTAATTACAGCATAAATCAATCAAACAAAACAAAATGAATCAAGATTATATAAAACCAGACAATTGGTCAATAATAGAAGAAGGCTTTGATGTAGAGAGAGTTAAATCGTCTGAAAGTCTTTTCAGTATCGGAAACGGTGCTATGGGACAACGTGCCAATTTTGAAGAAAAATATTCGGGAGAAACTTTTCAAGGAAGTTATATAGCTGGAATTTATTACCCAGATAAAACTAAAGTGGGTTGGTGGAAAAACGGATACCCAAAATATTTTGCAAAAGTATTAAACGCTCCAAATTGGATTGGTATCAATATTGAAATCAATGAAGAAGCTTTTGATTTAAATTCTTGTACCGAAGTGAAAAATTTCCGTAGAGAATTAAACATGCAAGAAGGTTGGTACAATCGTTCTTTTGAAGCAACCTTAAAAAATGGAACAGAAATCGCTGTTAACGTACGTCGTTTTCTATCTCTAAATTTAGATGAAGTTGGTATTATTAAATATGATATTACTCCATTAAACAAAGATGCTAAAATACTTTACAAACCATATATTGATGCAGGTGTTACCAATGAAGATGCTAACTGGGAGGAAAAATTCTGGGAACCTCTTGAAGTAAAAAAAGCAACAAACGAAGCTTTCGTAACTGCTCAAACCTATAAAACTCATTTTAAGGTTACAACTTTCATGCACAATAGTATTTTTGCTAACGGCGAAAATATTAATATCTCTCCTTCAACAATTGATTCTTCATCAGATAAGGTAGAATATACCTATGGCGTAATTATTGCAAAAGGACAAACTTCATCTATACAAAAAATTGGTGGATATACTGTTTCATTGAATCATACTAACACTCTTGCCGCTGCAGAAAAAGCGATTAAAGAAGCATTAAGCAAAGGGTATGACCAATTATTACAAGAACAAATTGATGCTTGGGCAAAAGTTTGGGAAATGTCAGATATTACTATTGAAGGTGATGTAAAAGCACAACAAGGAATTCGTTTCAATATTTTTCAGTTAAACCAAACCTATTCAGGAAAAGACAACCGATTAAATATTGGACCTAAAGGATTTACAGGAGAAAAATACGGAGGATCTACTTATTGGGATACTGAAGCATATTGCATTCCGTTTTACATGGCTACTAAAGACCAGCAAGTTGCAAGAAATTTATTGACTTACCGTTACAATCAGCTTGATAAAGCAATTGAAAACGCTAAAGACAATTTAGGTTTTAAAGATGGAGCGGCTTTATATCCAATGGTAACTATGAATGGTGAAGAATGCCATAACGAATGGGAAATCACTCATGAAGAAATTCATAGAAATGGTGCCATCGCTTTTGCAATATTCAATTACAATCGCTACACAGGAGATTACTCATATATTCCAGAAAAAGGATTAGAAGTATTAATCGGAATCGCTCGTTTCTGGCACCAAAGAGCCTCATTCTCTACTGACAAAAATCAGTATGTGATTTTGGGAGTTACAGGTCCAAACGAATACGAAAATAACATCAATAATAATTTCTACACTAATTATATTGCTAAATGGTGTATTGATTATGCTACAGAACAACTTACAAAAGTTACTACTGAATACCCAGCTGACCACAAAAGAATTATCGAAAAAGTACAACTTACAGAAAACGAAATTCAGGAATGGAAAAAAGTAGCAGACAATATGTACTTCCCTTTTTCAAAAGAACTTAATGTTTATTTACAACAAGATGGTTTCTTAGATAAAGACTTAGTTCCTGTAAAAGATCTAGATCGTTCACAACGTCCTATAAACCAAAAATGGTCTTGGGATCGTGTATTACGCTCACCATACATCAAACAAGCCGATGTTTTACAATGCTTTTACTTCTTCGAAGAACATTTTTCTAAAGAGGAGCTATTGCGTAATTTTGAGTTTTACGAGTCGTTTACTGTACATGAAAGTTCACTTTCGCCTTGCGTACACTCAATTCAAGCCGCTGCATTAGATAAAATGGATATGGCGTATACATTCTACTTAAGAACTTCACGTTTAGACTTAGACGATTACAACAAAGAGGTAGAAGAAGGTTGTCATATTACATCGATGGCAGGAACATGGATGAGTATTGTAGAAGGTTTTGGAGGAATGCGTGTAAAAAATGACACGCTACATTTCTCTCCAAAAATTCCAAAAGAATGGACAGGATATTCTTTTAAAATCAACTTTAGAAATCAAATTCTAAAAGTATCAATAAACCATAATGAAACTACGTTTTCAGTAGATGGAGATGATGAATTAGCCATTGTCGTTAATGGCCAAACCGTAGTAGCTAATAAATTTGTAACAACATAATTACTAGTTTCTACATCTATTTTTATAACATTTTTAATTAAACAACATGAAGAATTTCATTTTCACAGCCTTCATTCTAGTTGCTTTTTGTAACATCACAAAAGCACAACAACTAAAATCGCCTGAAGGAAAATTTGTCATGGAGTTTTCGCTACAAAGCGATGGAACTCCAACTTACAATCTTAAATACAAAAATAAAGAGGTTGTAAAATCCAGTAAGTTGGGTCTTGAGCTTAAAGATGATAAAAAATCATTGTTAAATGACTTTACGGTTGTTGATACAAAAACTACAACTTTTGATGAGAACTGGAAACCAGTTTGGGGAGAAGTAGCTTCAATTCGTAATCATTATAATGAATTGGCTGTTACATTAAACCAAAAAGGAACAGACAGACAAATAATCATCCGTTTTCGTTTATTTAATGATGGACTTGGATTCCGTTATGAATTTCCAACACAAAAAAATCTTACGTATTTCATAATCAAAGAAGAAAAAACTCAATTTGCAATGACGGGTGACCACACTGCATTTTGGATTCCTGGTGATTATGACACACAAGAATATGATTATACAAAATCAAAATTATCAGAAATCCGTGGATTGGCTGAAAAAGCGTATACAGCAAACGTTTCACAAAAGTCTTTCTCTCCAACAGGAGTTCAGACTTCGCTTATGTTAAAAACTGCTGAAGGATTATTTATTAATCTTCACGAAGCTGCATTAATTGATTATTCATGTATGCACTTAAACTTGGATGATAAAAACATGATATTCGAATCATGGTTGACTCCAGATGCAAAAGGAGACAAAGGACACATGCAAGCTCCTAGTCAATCGCCATGGAGAACAATTATTGTTAGCGATAATGCGACAGAAATTCTTGATTCAAAATTGACATTAAACTTAAATGAGCCATGTAAAATCGAAGATACATCTTGGATTAAACCAGTTAAATACGTAGGTGTTTGGTGGGAAATGATTACAGGAAAAAGTTCTTGGTCATACACAAATGATTTTCCAACAGTACAACTTGGTATTAGCGATTACTCAAAAGCAAAACCAAACGGTACACACGGAGCAACTAATGCTAATGTAAAAAAATACATTGACTTTGCTGCTGAAAACGGTTTTGGTGCTGTTTTAGTTGAAGGTTGGAATGAAGGTTGGGAAGACTGGTTTGGACACTCAAAAGATTATGTTTTTGATTTCGTTACTCCTTACCCAGATTTCGACGTAAAAGGATTACACGCTTACGCAAAATCAAAAGGTGTAAAAATAATTATGCACCACGAAACTTCTGGTTCTGTTCGTAATTATGAGCGCCATATGGATAAAGCATACAAATTCATGAACGACAATGGATACGATGCTGTAAAAAGTGGTTACGTAGGAGATATTTTACCAAGAGGTGAAAATCATTACAGCCAATGGATTGTGAACCATTACCAATACGCATTAGAAAAAGCTGCTGAATACAAAATTATGGTTAATGCTCACGAAGCAGTTCGCCCAACAGGTATTAGCAGAACATATCCTAACTTAATTGGTAACGAATCGGCAAGAGGAACAGAATACCAAGCATTTGGTGGTTCTAAAGCAAATCACGTTACAATTTTACCTTTTACAAGATTAATTGGTGGACCAATGGATTATACTCCTGGTATTTTCGAAATGGATATTAGCAAACTTAATCCAGATAACAAATCGCATGTAAACAGTACAATTGCAAATCAATTAGCATTATACGTTACTATGTACAGCCCATTACAAATGGCTGCTGATTTACCTGAGCACTATAACAAATTTGCTGATGCTTTCCAATTCATCAAAGATGTTGCTATTGATTGGGACGAAAGTAAATACCTAGAAGCTGAACCAGGTGACTATATCACTGTAGCTCGTAAAGCTAAAGGTACTAACAACTGGTTTGTAGGTAACGTAAACGGAGATGTAAGCCGTACATCAAACATCAATTTCAATTTCCTTGAAAAAGGAAAGAAATACACAGCTACAATTTATGCTGATGCAAAAGATGCACACTACAAAACAAATCCACAAGCTTACACAATCAAGAAAATTGCTGTAACAAATAAAACAAAACTATCTCAGTTATCTGTTCCAGGTGGTGGTTATGCAATTAGTATAATCGAAACCAAATAACTCTTTAAAAAAGACAAGTAGTCCTCTAGATTGCTTGTCTTTTTTTCTAAAGAGATAAAATAAAAGTCACCATAAAGCTGCTTGATTTGCAAAAGCTACGTGCAAAAAAATCGATCTTGTTTTAATCGAATTAAAAAAAAACAAAATATGAGAATACCACTTCAAACAAACCAAACATTATATAGAATACTTTTAGTTGTTCTATTATTTTCTGCTTCTGCAAAAGCGCAAATCCAGAAAACTGAGCCCCCATTTTGGTATGCTGGCATGAACAATCCAGAACTTCAAATCATGTTCTACGGAAAAAACATTGCACAATACGAACCTTCTGTTTCTAACAATGTAGTCATTAAAGACATTAAAAAAACCGAAAACCCTAACTACCTTTTCGTAACAATCGACACTAAAAACATACCTGCATCTGAGTTCGTTTTTTCATTTAAAAACAAGAACAAAGTTGCATTCACACAAAAATATTCATTAAAGAAAAGAAGAGAAAATTCTGCTCAACGCAAAAGTTTCGATGCTTCTGACATGATGTACTTAATTATGCCAGATCGTTTTGCAAACGGAAATCCTAAAAATGACAATGATGCTTCATTAGTAGAAAAAGCAAATCGCTCAATTCCTGGCGGACGTCATGGTGGTGATATCGAAGGAATCATCAAAAACTTAGATTACATTTCATCTTTAGGAGCAACAACAATTTGGAACGCGCCTTTAAACGAAGACAACGACAAAGAACATTCGTATCATACCTATGCACAATCGGATGTTTACAAAATCGATGCGCGTTACGGAACGAATGAGGATTATGTTCGTTTATCGAATGAGATGCACAAAAGAGACATGAAATTGGTTATGGATTATGTAACTAATCACTGGGGAATCACGCATTGGATGATGAAAGATTTACCAACAAAATCATGGACTAATCAATTTGAAAACTATACTCAAACACACCACAGACGTGAAGTAATAACAGATATCCACGCTTCAAAACTTGACAAAGAAGTTTGTATCGATGGATGGTTTGTTCCTTCAATGCCAGATTTAAATTTAAAAAACCCATTGGTTGCAAAATACTTAACTCAAAATGCAATTTGGTGGATTGAATATGCAAATCTTGACGGATTTAGAGTAGATACCTACAACTATTCAGATCCAGCGGCAATGGCAAACTGGGCAAAATCAGTTACAGATGAATATCCAAACTTTAATATTGTTGGAGAAATCTGGATGCATAATCAAGCTAATTTAGCGTATTGGCAAAAAGACAGTAAAATTGGAGCAATCCAAAATTACAATTCAAACTTACCAAGTGTAATGGATTTCACTTTACACAACCAAATCGGATCTGCTTTTAATGATGACGAAGCAAACTGGGATAATGGTATGATTAAATTTTACAACAATTTTGCTTTAGATTATCTATACCCAAATACAAACAACATACTTGTTTTTGCAGAAAATCACGATACCAGCAGAATCAATGACCTTTACAAATATGATGTCGCTAAATACAAATTGGTAATGACATTAATGGCAACCGTTCGTGGAATTCCGCAATTGTATTATGGTTCAGAAATTGGAATGGGTGGAGACAAAAGTCAAGGTGATGGCGGAATCCGTTTAGATTTCCCAGGTGGATGGAAAGGTGATACTAACAATGCTTTTACTAAAGAAGGTAGAACTGCTAAACAAGCTGAGTATTTCGATTTCACATCTAAATTATTCAACTGGAGAAAATCTAATGAAGCAGTACATTTTGGAAAAATGACTCACTATATTCCAGAAAACAATACCTATGTTTATTTTAGATATACAGATGCAAAAACTGTAATGGTAGTTTTTAATAACAATGCAAAACCGCAAACTATTAAAACAAACCGTTTCCAAGAAAACATCAAAAATTTCAAAACTGGAAAAGACATCCTAACGGATAAAAAATTCGATATAACATCTGAAATTACTTTAGAACCTAAATCTGCTGTTGTTTTAGAATTAGAATAAACACTATCCTTTAAACAAATAGTTTTAGCCACAGATTAAACCAATTACAATGAATTTTAATTCTTGTTGTTAGTTTGATTTGTGGCTCTTTTTTTCTAGAATAAAACATTACAAACATTTAATAGCTATAAAAATTTAACCGCAAAGTACGCAACAGTTTTAGCAAGGCACGCAAAAAAAAACATAGCACTCACACATAGCTTTGCGAACGTTGCGAATTCAGCAAAACAAACTTTGCGCTCCTTGCGATTAAACCTCAAAATCATTAAAACTTTATAAATAGTTAACCCAAAGTACGCAACGGTTTACGCAAGGCACGCTAAGCTTTGCGAACTTTGCGAATTCAGTAAAAAAAACTTTGCGCTCTTTGCTATTAAACCTCAAAATCATTAAAACGCTATAAATATCTAACCGCAAAGCACGCAACAGTTTACGCAAGGCACGCTAAGCTTTGCGAACGTTGCGAATTCAGCAAAACAAACTTTGCGCTCCTTGCGATTAAACCTCAAAAACACAAAAACTTTATAAATATTTAAATGCAAAGTACGCAACAGTATACGCAAGGCACACAAAGCTTTGCGAACTTTGCGAATTCAACAAAACAAACTTTGCGCTCCTTGCGATTAAACCTCAAAATCATTAAAACTTTATAAATAGTTAACCCAAAGTACGCAACGGTTTACGCAAGGCACGCTAAGCTTTGCGAACTTTGCGAATTCAACAAAACAAACTTTGCGCTCATTGCGATTAAACCTCAAAAACACAAAAACTTTATAAATATTTAAATGCAAAGTACGCAACAGTATACGCAAGGCACGCTAAGCTTTGCGAACTTTGCGAATTCAATAAAATAACTTTGCGCTCCTTGCGATTAAACCTCAAAAACATAAAATCTTTATAAATAGTTAAACGCAAAGTACGCAACGGTTTACGCAAGGCACGCTAACCTTTGCGAACTTTGCGAATTCAGTAAAAAAATCTTTGCGCCCTTTGCGGTTAAATCTTAGAAACTAGAATAAAAACTTTACGACCTTTGCAACTAAACTTCAATAAATGCTAAAAATAGCCCATCGTGGAGCAAGAGGGTACGAACCCGAAAACACCTTACAAGCCTTTCAGAAAGCAATCCAAATGAAAGCCGATGGCATTGAATTAGATGTACAACTTAGTTCAGATGGTCATCTTATTGTAATTCATGATGAAACGATTGATAGAACTACCAACGGAAAAGGTTTTGTAAATAACCTATCTTTGCAAGAATTAAAAGATTTCCGAATAGAAAACAAACATCAAATTCCAACATTATCAGAAGTTCTGGATTTAGTAAATCAGCAATGTTTTATTAATATCGAATTAAAAGGTATTGGAACTGCAGATGCTGTAGTAACATTAATTGAATTATACATTTCAGAAAAAAACTGGAGCTACGATTCTTTTCTTGTTTCAAGTTTCGATTGGGAATATCTAAAACAAATTAATTCTCTGAATCCAAAAATAGCAATTGGGGTTTTAACAGAAACGGATATTGAATCGGCTATTACTTTTGCAAAAGAAATAAAAGCCAAAGCAATACATCCCGATTTTCATTTGCTAAACAAAGAGAACACAAAACAAATACAAGAAATAGGATTTCAGGTTTTTCCTTGGACGGTTAATGAAAAGGAAGACATTGCAAAAATAAAAACATACAACGTAAACGGAATCATTAGTGATTTTACAGATAGAATATGACTCAAAATTTTGATATAATAATAGTAGGTGGTGGAGCAGCAGGATTTTTTACAGCAATAAATATTGTAGAGAAAAACTCAAAATTAAAAGTCGCTATTTTAGAACGAGGATCCGAAGTACTTACAAAAGTTCGTATTTCTGGTGGAGGGCGTTGTAATGTAACACACGCTTGTTTTGAACCTAATGAATTGGTTAAATTTTATCCGCGTGGCGAAAAAGAATTACGAGGACCATTTCATCAATTCTGTTCGGGAGACACAATCGAATGGTTCGAAAAGCATGGAGTAGAATTAAAAATTGAAGATGACGGAAGGCTATTTCCTGCATCTAATTCTTCTCAAACTATTATAGATTGTTTTTTAAAAGCTACTGCAAAATTAGGCATTACTGTACTTACAGGACAAAGTGTACAATCAATCTATAAAAATGAAAATTTCTGGAAAATCGAAACACAAAATCAGAATTATATAGCTGATAAATTGGTTCTAGCAACCGGAAGCAATCCTAAAATATGGGAAATGCTACAAACTTTTGGACATGCAATTATAAGCCCTGTCCCTTCCCTATTTACATTTAACATAAAAGACCCAAGAATAAAAGAATTACCGGGCGTAGCAGCACAAGCAACTGTAAAAGTAAAAGAGACCAAACTCGAATCTACAGGGCCGTTATTAATAACACACTGGGGAATGAGCGGACCAGCAATTCTGAAACTTTCGGCTTGGGGAGCTCGTATTTTGCATGACAAAAATTATCAATTCACCATTTTTGTAAATTGGTTAAACGATGTAGATACCGAAGATGCTGAGAAAAAATTAAAAGAATTAAAACAGGAACATGCTAAAAAAGCCGTTTCAAAAAAATCACCTTTTGACTTTCCAAATCGATTATGGGAAAGTTTAGTGCTTGCTTCTAGTATAGAAACTGAGACAAAATGGGCAGATTTATCTAAAGTTCAACTTCAGAATTTAGCCAATCAATTGACAAATGCAACATTCCAAGTAAATGGAAAAAGTACTTTTAAAGAAGAATTTGTAACCGCTGGCGGAATTGATTTAAAGGAAATTAACTTTAAAACTATGGAAAGCAAACTTCATGAGAAATTATATTTTGCTGGAGAGATTGTAAACATAGATGCCATAACAGGAGGGTTTAACTTTCAAAATGCATGGACAAGTGGGTTTATTGTAGCTAATAACATTTAGTAAAACAGTTATGGAGTCAGCATTAAAAGAACAAATACTCTCAATTTCTTCATTTACAGAAAATGAAATTGAAATGATTCTTTCGTGTTTTGAATATGAAAAATTTGATTCCAAAACATACCTCTTGCCTATTGGAAAAATCAGTAACAAGATTTTCTTCATCATAAACGGATTGGCTCGTACGTATTACCTCAAAAACGGAAAAGAAATCACTACCTATTTAAGCTGTGACAATGGCTTTATAAGCTCCTATTCGAGTTTTATAAATCAAACCGTTTCTTACGAAAACATTCATTGCCTTGAAGAATGTGAAGTTCTTTCTATAAACTATGAGAAAATGCAGTATTTATATACTGTAATTCCAAATTGGGAACGTGTAGGAAGAATTCTGGCTGAACAAAACTATCTCTGTATGGCCGACAGAATATTAAAACTTCAAATGATTCCTGCAAAAGAAAAATACCAGACTTTTCTAGCAACTGCTCCTCAAAAAATTGTTCAAAGAACACCATTAATTCATGTTGCCTCATTTTTAGGAATAACTCCAGAATCCTTAAGCCGTATCAGGCAAAACATTTCTTAACATTTGTCAAGAATATATGGCTACTAAATTCAAATCTTTGCGAATATAAAATTCAAAAAAGATGAAAAAAATAGCCGAAGATGTGTACCAAATTTCTTTATTTCCTAGAAATGCAATTAATTGTTATTTAATAGGAGATGTACTAATTGATGCTGGAATAAAAAGTTCTGCATCTATTATTCTAAATGCTTTAAAAGACAAAATTGTAACAAAACATGTACTCACGCATGCACATGCAGATCATCAAGGCAGTAGCAAAATTATATGTGAAACACTAAAAATTCCACTTTGGTGTAATGCATTAGAAAAAGCAAGTGCCGAAAACGGAAATGTTACTTTTGACTATCCAAATCCAACACATTTGATTTCAAGATTTCAACAAAAATTCTGGGCAGGAAAAGGGCATCCCGTTTCGCATACTATAAAAGAAGGAGACCAAATCGCAGGATTTTCAGTTGTAGAAACTCCTGGTCATTCAAAAGGGCATCTTTCCTTTTTTAGGAAAAAAGATAGCTTACTCATTGTTGGGGATGTAATGACAAATATGAATTTAATGACTACAATTGTTGGCTTAAATGAACCTCCTAATTTATTCACTTCTGACAAAGAATTAAATAGAAAGTCTATCCTAAAACTAGCTTCTTTAGAACCAAAAATTCTCTGCTTTGGCCATGGACCCATTTTAATAAACAATGGAGAGTTCGAAAAGTTTGTAAATAAAATTATCCTTAAATAACAATCCTATTCTCAAAACACAAATTAACAAGACTTTACACATTTCATAAGATTTACTTAAGACAATTATAATAAATTTACTCTCAACTAATTAACCTTATATGAGAGCAGAATTACTTACTACAATAACATTATTTTCTTGTCAATTTACATTTTCTCAAACAGAAAAAATACTCCATGGTAAAGTTATCTCTCAAGATATTACTCTTAAAAATGTAGAAGTCATTAATAAAACTTCCAAAACTAGTACTAGGACAAATACTTTGGGAGAATTTGAAATTGCAGTAAATGTAAAAGACAGTTTGATTTTTTTCTCCCAAGGCTATTATTTCAAAAGGATACAACTTACTCAAGAAGACATAGTGGCAAATAATCTTATAGTAAATATGCTTTCTAAACCGAAAGAATTAGACGAAGTACTCATTCTATCTAATAAAGTAAAACGTATATCTTTATCAAAAGAAGAGATCGAACAAATAAAACTAAATAAATCCAGACCTAAACAAGGTATGAAAATCGAAGGCTATAAAGATGGAATCGCTCCTATTACTCACCAAGCAGATTTGATACGTATTGGCAAATTGCTCTATAGCATAATCAAGAAGAAAGAAAAAAAACCCGAAACAGCTGAACTTAACTTTATTCAACTTGTAACAAACACTTTAGATCCAAAATTTTTCACAAAAGATTTAAAGCTAAAACCTGAAGAAAAAGAGCCGTTTCTGAAATTTTGTGACGCAGATCCTAAATCTAAAAAACTTATTGAAAACAATAACATACTGAAATCAATGGATTTTTTGTTCGGTAAAATTGAAGAATTCAAAAAACTTAAAGTTGACAAAGCAAATTAACAAGACTGTACACAATTCATAAGTTTTAGTTAAGACAATTATAATAATTTAACCTTCAATCAATTAACTTTATATGAGAGCAGAATTACTTACTACAATTACATTGTTCACTTATCAAATTGGCTTTTCGCAAACTGAAAAATTATTAAACGGAAAGGTTATTTCACAAAATCAGACTGTCAAAGATGTAGAAGTAATTAACAAAACTGCAAAAACGAGTACCAAAACAAATGCCTCAGGAGAATTTTCTATTCCAGTTCGTGCCAAAGACAGTTTACTCTTTTTTAAGGAAGATTATTTTTTCACGAGACTAAAAGTTTCTCAAGAAAATATACAACAAGATAATCTTACAGTTAATTTAGTATTAAAACCAGAGGAGCTCCGAGAAGTCGTAATTACAACCATCAAATTTCCACATATAGGTGCTACTGAAGAATCAACTAATGGAATAGTATTAAAAAAAAACACTAGTTCTTTAGATAAATATACAGGCGTCTATAACGGAACAATTACAAATGGAATGGATTTTATGGCTATAGGAGATAAATTAATACGCTTATTTACAGGCAATAAAGACAAAAAATCTAAAACAAAATCTTCTAAATTTGATTTTAAAAAACTAGTAAACACCACTTGTGCTCCTGATTTTTTTACAAAAGATTTAAAGTTAAAACCAGAAGACAAAGAATTGTTTCTTGAGTTCTGTGATGCCGATCCAAGATCAAAAACACTAAATGAAAACAATAACATTCTTGCCACGATGGACTATTTATACTCTAAAAACGAAGAATTTAAAAAATTAAAAGCAAACGAAAAATAAAAACAATTTCAGTATTCAGGGTTTAAATTGTCCTGAATACTGAAACTTTAAACTTATTTATTAAGCCACCAAATGCTTGCAGTCAATATTGTTGCAAAACTTACCCAAAGTAAATATGGTACCAGAAGATATCCAGCAACTTTATTGATTTTAATAAATTTTAAAAGCGTTTCATAAATCATTAACCATAGAACAACAATTTCTATAAGCGCCAATAACGGATTCATCAGTCCGAAGAACAAATAAGACCATAAAGCATTTAAGGCTAATTGTATCGCAAAGAAAACCAAGGCATTCTTAACCGCTTCTTTTTCATGTTCTATTCGATCCCAAACTAATCCAGCAGCTACACCCATCAAAAGATAAAGCAAGCTCCAAGCTGGTGCAAAAACCCAATTAGGCGGATTAAAACTTGGCTTAATCAGAGTTGGATACCAAGTTTCAATACTCGATCTTGTAACTATTCCAGAAAAATATCCAATAGCAAGACAGGTAACAACAACCGCTAAAATTCGAGTGATTTTATTCATTTTATACTGTTTTTTAGAGTTAATAAAGATAAACATTTTTATAGGCTATCAAAAAGTCAAAAGGTATAATTCAAAAAAAGTATCTTTGCGTAAATTTTTTATTTTTATGTTTACAGCAAACGATTTTATTCCAAAAAAATATACAGCAGATATCACAAAAGGTAACTTTGAGTGGAGCGCACCAAGTAACATTGCTTTAGTAAAATACTGGGGAAAAAAAGACAATCAAATTCCCGCTAATCCATCGGTTAGTTTTACATTAAACAACTGTAAAACAATTACCAAACTAGCTTTCGACAAAAAAGAAACTTCAAATGATTTTACTTTCGATTTACTTTTTGAAGGAAAACCAAAAGAAGATTTTAAACCTAAAATTCAGAAATTCCTAGAACGTATTTTTCTTTATTTACCTTTCTTAAAAGACTATCATTTTACAATAGATACCCAAAATACATTTCCTCATAGTTCAGGAATAGCTTCTTCGGCATCTGGAATGGCCGCTTTGGCAATGAATTTCATGAGCCTTGAAAAAGTGTTGAATCCAGATATGACAGACGAATACTTTTATCAAAAAGCATCTTTCCTTGCTCGATTAGGATCAGGAAGTGCTTGCCGAAGTGTAAAAGGAAACGTTGTTGTTTGGGGAAATCAAGCAAATATAAAAGGAAGCTCTGATTTATTTGGAGTAGAATTTCCACATGCAATTCATCAAAACTTTCATAATTACCAAGACACTATTTTATTAGTTGACAAAGGCGAAAAACAAGTTTCGAGTACGGTAGGACATGACTTAATGCACGATCATCCTTATGCAGAAAGACGTTTTGCACAAGCTCACGAAAATTTAGACAAACTAATTGGTATTTTTGAAAATGGAAATCTAGACGAATTCATCAAAGTAGTCGAAAGCGAAGCGCTAACATTACACGCTATGATGATGACCTCTATGCCGTATTATATACTAATGAAACCAAACACATTACAGATAATTAATGCGATTTGGAAATTCAGAACTGAAACTCAAATTCCGGTTTGTTTTACGCTAGATGCAGGAGCAAATGTTCATGTTTTATATCCCGAAAACGTTACAGAAAAAGTACTACAATTTATTAAGGACGAATTAGTTGTATTTTGCCAGAATGGTCAGTACCTTTGCGACAAAATTGGAGAAGGTGCAATTGCATTATAATTTTACGTATCTTTAATTAAATTCTAGCTTTTAGACAATAAAATCAATATATGAAAGGACCATTATTTTACTCAAAAATATTACTTTTTGGAGAGTACGGAATAATCCGTGATTCAAAAGGACTTTCTATCCCTTATAATTTTTACAATGGTGCCTTGAAGAAAACCGAAAATCCTTCGGCAGAAGCCATTTCATCAAATCAAAGTTTAAGCAAGTTTACATCTTACCTTGAAACATTACAAGCAGAGCAACCAGACTTGGTAACTTTTGACTTGGCAACTTTAAAGGATGATGTAGAATCTGGGATGTATTTTGACTCAAGTATTCCACAAGGATATGGAGTTGGTAGTAGTGGCGCATTAGTTGCTGCTATTTATGATAAATACGCTCAAAACAAAATCACGGTTCTAGAAAATTTAACTCGTGAGAAACTATTACAGCTAAAAACTATTTTCTCACAAATGGAAAGTTTTTTCCACGGAAAAAGTTCAGGTTTAGATCCTTTAAATAGCTACTTAAGCATTCCGATTTTAATAAATTCTAAAGATAATATTGAAGCAACTGGAATTCCTAATCAAAGTTTTGACGGGAAAGGCGCTGTGTTCTTATTAGATTCAGGAATTGTTGGAGAAACTGCTCCAATGGTAAACATCTTTATGGAAAATCTTAAAGACAAAGGTTTCCGTACGATGCTAAAAAACCAATTTGTAAAATATACAGATGCTTGTGTGGAAAACTTTTTACACGGCGACATGAAGTCATTATTCAGTAATACCAAAAAATTATCAAAAGTAGTTTTGAATAATTTCAAACCTATGATTCCAGAACAATTTCATGGCATCTGGCAAAATGGTATTGATACAAATGATTACTACTTAAAATTATGTGGTTCTGGCGGTGGTGGTTATATTCTAGGTTTTACCGAAGATTTAGAACGCGCTAAGCAATCATTAAAAGACTACAAACTAGAAGTAGTTTACCAATTTTAAAAGAAAAACAAATTCTATAATTCATTAGAATCAAAAATAGTTACAATTATAAGAGCCGAAATTTATCGGCTCTTGTTATTTAAAACCTAAAGAAACTATTTATTTAAAAACAGAGATCAACATTATTAATGATGCTTCATTCCCAAGACCTATAAACAGAAAAGTTTAGGCATTAAAAAACAACCCCAAAACATATCGATCGCAGAAAGTAATTTTATTATTTTCGCAATTGAAGAAGTAAATCTTTTAAAAGAAAATGAATATCATAGATAGCAATTTCACAAAAGAAGATCTTCTCAGATACAAGAAAACCAAAATATAGTTTTCAAAGACTATTAAAAGATGTACTTTAGGCACTTTAAAACCAATACAGAATCCTAACAATCTATAATAAAAGAAATGTTGAGCCGTCAGAATAAAATTTTAGCGATGAAAGTTATAAGTTTGTTCTCCGTAGTGAGAGGTTACAATATACCTATTATTATTTTGGCCCAATATTTATCGGCAATATTTATCCTCGCTCCCGAAAAAAGGGCACTTGATATTTTATTGGATTTCCATTTGTTTTTAATTGTTTTCGCATCGGCAATTACCATCGCATCTGGTTATATCATAAATAATTTCTACGATAGCCAGAAAGACCTAATTAATCGTCCAAACAAATCAATGTTGGATCGATTGGTAAGTCAAAAAACAAAACTAAGCGTTTATTTCACGCTCAATTTCATAGCTGCACTAATGGCGCTAATTGTGTCATGGAAAGCTTTTTTATTTTTTTCAGTATATATTTTTCTCATTTGGTTTTACTCCCATAAAATTAAAAAATTCCCATTAATAGGAAATCTTATGGCGGCATTGTTGGCCGTTTTACCATTCTTTGCTATCTTATTATATTTCTACAATCAGATATCGTTTGATGATTTAGAAAACCAAAAAGGCCATTTTGCCGTAATCTTTGCTCACGCTACATTTTTATTCTTATTACTATTAATACGTGAAATGATAAAAGATTTAGAAAATTTAAAAGGTGACTTGGCAAACAACTACAAAACTATTCCGATTCTCTATGGCGAAAGAACCTCAAAAAAGATCATTACTCTTTTAACTTTTCTAACCATCGCTCCTGTATACATCCTTATCGAAGTATATGACATTGGCTATATGGATATTTATTTCTATTCTTGCTTTATAGTTTTAATATTTTTCTTACTCTATCTTTGGAAATCAAGCTCTAAGACACAATTTTTATTATTACACAATGTCTTGAAATTTCTTATCGTTTCGGGGGTATTTTGTATTGTACTAATTAATCCAAGTGTTTTGTGGCACGGAAAAACATTACTTTTAAAAATCTAATTACATCAAAATTTTCAGCTTTTTTTGATAATTTTCATATTTAAAGCTACTAATAGTATTAAAAGCTAGTAATCTAACAACAATCAAGTTACTGCTATTAACCAATAATAAACTATCTTTGCACAAATTACAGGATTTATGAATAACAAGGAAGGCAATAATAAAGGAAAAGGACCAAGAGCAAATAGTTCAAGACCCAACTCAAATAAGCCAAAACCTGCCATGCAAAAGCGTGCACAAGGGCCTAAAAAAGCGAAGCCGAATACTAAAATAGCGGAAGAAGCTGCTGAAAAAGCTACTAAAAAACCGAATCAAGCACCTAAAAGACAAAAAGCTGCTGATGAGATTCGTTTAAATAAATATATTGCTAATTCTGGCGCGTGTTCACGTCGTGATGCAGATATTTACATCCAATCTGGAAATGTAAAAGTAAATGGCGTTCCTGTTGTAGAAATGGGATACTTGGTTAAACCAGGAGATGTCGTTAATTTTGACGGAGCAGTTTTAACTCCAGAAAAGAAAGAATACATATTATTAAACAAGCCTAAAAACTTTACAACTGCTTTTGACGAAGGTCAAGAATTCCGTAATGTTTTAGAATTAGTTCGTGGTTCTACAAATGCTAAAATTGCTGCAGTAGGAAGAATGGACAAAAACACTACAGGTTTGTTGTTGTTTACAAATGATACTGACATGCTTCGTAAGTTTACTTTACCAAGCCAAAAATCATCTAAAATATACCAAGTTTCATTAGATAAAAACTTGAAATTTGAAGATTTAGAAAAAATAAACAAAGGACTTGTTCTTGATGGACACCGTGTTTTTGTTGAAGACATAAGCTATATCGACAATGAACCAAAAAGTGAAATTGGACTTAAATTACGTTCATCAAACGTAAAAGTAGTTCGTTCTATTTTTGAGCACTTTGATTACGATGTATTACGCATCGACCGTGTAGCATTTGCAGGTTTAACCAAGAAGAATCTACCTAGAGGAAACTGGCGTATGCTTACAGAACAAGAAATTATTAATTTGAAGAACGTATAAGCTTTCAAATTATATAAAAACAAAAAAATCCTATTTTACTCATTTGTAAAATGGGATTTTTTTTATACCAGAACTAAAATTACATCTTAAGATTCGCTATTTGAAAAAATGTGATTGAAAATGGAATTTGAAAATCTAGATCTACTTTTTTCCTCAACAACTTCATATGATGAAAACCCTAAGATAATTTTAATTCCGAGCGGAATACTATTTAAAATACCTCTTTTTTGCTCTTCTAGCATAAATTGAAGATCTTCATGTGAATATTTTTTATAATTGAAATAAGAAAAAACCAAAAGCGCAGAAAAACTTAATACTTCGCGAGCAGTTTCACTCTTTATACCTACTTCATTAGAAACCATTTCGGAAATTCGAGACTTTTTATTGTCAAAAATTCGTTTCAACAATTTATTCCCTTCGTTTCTATAACAATCGTTAACAGATAACAATCTTCCCGATTCAAAATCTATTTCTTCATAAAATCCTGTAACTCCTGCAATTTGAACTAACTCATTGCACAAATTAACCTCGTGCATTTTGTTATAAGCTCCTATTAAGATAGTTCCGATAGATGCATCAATTGCTTTAATTAATAAAGCATCATTTTCAAAATAAAATTTATTCAGCTTAGAAACAACATTTGAAGAAATAAAACGTCTAAGTTCAATTTGTAGATTTGGATTCATGAATACTGGATTTCTTTAATTAAATAATTTTTATCAATTATAAATAATCGATAAAGTGTGGTATTTTATCGTTTATGTGATAAATGTATATAAAATAATAACATATCCAAAAAAAACGTTAAAAAAAAATTTAACATATGCCACAAAAAAAACACAATATGCATGGGAAACCCAATAATACCTTAACTCCTTAAAAATCAATAAAATTAAATAAAATTAAACAAATTTCAATAAGACAGAAAAATAGTACATTGATTTTAATTTAATATAGCTGTTTTATTACGTATATTTAACCCGATAACGTATTGATGAATATTACTTTATTAACCAAAAGGATTAAGAATAAGTAATGAATAAAGATCCAATCTCTTATTTACCTCTTACTTCTTAATATACAATAAATCAATATTACTGACTAACGCTATATATAAGTATACTTTAACAAAAAATATAAAACAATAATTTGCAAAAGTAAGCAACTACTACTTATGTAAATTACGGAAAAACGTAAATTAAGAATAGTTCGTATTACTAATTTTACAAACCTTCACCTTTTTTTTAACTGTAACAATTCAAAAGGAAACGTTAAAAAAAAGGACAATAAAAACAATAAAATCACAACAGTTTGTTATAATAAAACAAAGAGACATAAAAAAACTATTTTAACTAATTTAAAACAGTTTAATACAAAATATATTATATTTTTATCCTTTTAAAACCAATTATATTCTAAATATCACTATG
>NZ_JAUFQQ010000004.1 GCF_030409845.1 Flavobacterium branchiarum
AAAAAGCGATGGAACTGTACAGGATAGAAATCATTCAACTATTGGCTACATAAAAAGTGATGGTAAAGTCGAAGATCGCAATCACAGTACAATTGTTACGCTCGAGGTAAAAAATAAAGAATGGGCTGCTGTAGTTTATTTCTTTTTCAAGTTTGAGTAAATAACTTACTGACTACATTTATTTTAAATCATAATCCCGATAGCTATCCGGTACTATGTTAAGAAAGACGTTTCACTTAAAATAAAGCGCATAGCTATGTGAAAAAATATTTTCTTAAATCATTTTTATGAGCAAATTTATTCTGATGGCTATCGGAACTATGTCTCTATGTGTGTTAAATAGTTTTTCACAATTTTAGACGGATTCATAATCACTAAGATGCGACTTTATACTGCTTCTTTCAGATTCTATCCCTAAGTACTTATAAAACCTGCGATTTTCAGGAGTAAATCTGTTTTATCTGCATTCTGATTCGTTACCAACAACGGGTTAATAATACCAAGCTAGATTCCTCTTTTCAATAATCATAAATGCTATTCTTGAATGCAGCAAACGTAAATACTAGAGAACAAACACGTTTATTCTATAGTATTTCAACCTTTTTTTATTTAACTTAGCGCAACGTTTTTAGCTGATAAATAACCAATTATCAAAATAGAATTCGGTGTGTGTAACGCATTAAAAAAACAGCATAACTACTCATTATTTCAATGCATTGCAAATTAAAACTTACTAACAACTTAGTTCATTTAAAAAAAACTATGAACACATTTGATTTTGGCATTGTCGGACTCGGCGTAATGGGTCGTAACCTTCTTTTAAACATTGCCAGCCAAAAATTTGCTGCCGCAGGTTTAGATTTAGATACAGAAAAAGTCAATTCTTTACAACAGGAAGCTGACTCAGAGCATACATTAGAAGCAACAACAGATGTTAAACATTTTGTAGAGCTTATCAAGCGTCAAGAGCAATTATGTTATTGGTACCTGCAGGTAAGCCTGTCGATAGTGCAATTCAAAGCCTTTTACTCATCTGGATGAAGGTGATATTATAATAGATGGTGGAAACACTTATTTTACTGATACTGACAGAAGATTCCTTGAATTATCTGCTAAAGGAATTCATTTCTTCGGAATGGGAATTTCTGGAGGTGAGCAAGGAGCTCGATTTGGTCCTAGTATGATGCCTGGTGGTGATATAAAAAAGCCTACGAAAGACTTCGCCCTATTTTTGAAGCTATTGCTGCCAAAGTAGACGGAGAACCATGTGTTGAATATTTAGGAAATGGTTCTGCGGGTAACTATTAAAAATGGTTCACAACGGAATTGAGTACGGAATCATGCAACTATATTTCTGAATTTATGACCTAATGAAACGTGGTTATAATCTTGATGAAGACATATAGAAAACACTTTCAATGAGTGGAACCAAACAGATCTTAAATCATTCTTAATCGAAATTACAGGAGCTATCCTTAAAGTAAAAGAACCAAATGGAGAACGATTAATTAATATAATCTCTGATTGGGCTAATCTAAAGGAACAGGAAAATGGACTTCTCAAAATGCTATGGATTTGCAAGTACCAGTTCCTACCATGATGCGGCAGTTTTTATGCGTGATATGTCAAAAGCAAGCCTGAAAGAATTGAAGCTGCTACCAAATTAGTTTGGGAATGACAAACAAGCAACTGTAAACGCTCCCGAAGCGATTAGTGCCTTAAAGATGCATTATTCTTTTCTATCCTAATTACTTATGCACAGGGATTGGCACAGCTTAGAACTGCTTCTAAAGAATATAATTATGAATTAAATTTAGAGACCGTTACAAAAATATGGCGTGGAGGTTGTATCATTCGTGCAGATGTTCTTGAAGATTTCAGAAAAGCATTTGCAAAAACCCTAATTGCCAAACATTCTTTTAGATACTGACATTGCAGCTAAGTTCAATGCAACTCAAGCTGGTATTAGAGAAGTTATTCAATTTGCTGTTCAAAAAGGATTACCTGTAGCTGGGCTTATGAATTCATTAGCTTATTTTGATGCTTACAGATCTGAAAATCTTCCAACGAATATGATTCAGGCACAACGTGATTATTTTGGAGCACATACCTACGAACGCACTGATTTACCGGGTACTTTTCATACCCAATGGAATGATTAAGAAACTTTAAGTCAAAAACAATGAATAATGTCAAAAATACTGATCCAATATAATTGTTATTTTTGGATCATCCGGTGACTTAGCAAAAAGAAAGCTTTTTCCAGCATTTCAAAATCTATCCTCGATGGCCGTATGCCAGAAAAATTTCAGATTATTGCTTAGGAAGAGCTGAAAAAGTGATGAAGAATTTCGCAATTACGTAATAAAACTTAAAGAGTTTTTCAAGAAAAGGGGCGCTTTCTAACGAGGAAACAGAGAAATTCATTCTCATATTACCTACTTAAGACATGATATTGACAAGGAAGAATCTTATCACGAATTAGATGCAAAATTATCTAGTATTGATACTGCTTATGGTTCTACGTGCCAATAGATTTTTTATCTTTCTATCGCACCTTCGTTTATAGCAACAATTTCGGGTAACATGAAAAAGTTACGCTTGCAAACAAAGCAAAAAAGGATCGAATCATTATTGAAAACCTTTTGGTTACGATAAAACCTCTGCAATTGAACTTAATGAAATGCTATCGCAAACTTTTAAGGAAGAACAGATTTATCGTATTGATCACTACCTAGGTAAAGAAACCGTTCAGAATATCCTTGCGTTCCGTTTTGGAAACTCTATGTTTGAGCCCTTATGGAGTCGTAACTTCATAGATTTTGTTCAGATTACTGTAGCAGAAGAAGTAGGTGTTGAAGAACGTGGTGGTTTTTATGAAGGAGTTGGTGCCTTAAAAGATATGATACAAAACCATTTGCTTCAGATTTTGTGTATGACTGCCATGGAAGCTCCTGCTTCATTAGGCGCTGACGACATACGAAACCGCAAAGCTGATATGTACTGAAATCTATTAGACGTATAAAACCTGAAGAAGTTAATCACTACACTGTTAGAGGTCAATATGATGAAGGTTTAATAAAAGGCAATCCAGTTCCTGCATACCGAAATGATAAAGGTATAGCTCCCGATTCGAATACAGAAACCTATGTCGCTATGAAGATTTATCTTGATAACTGGAGATGGCAAGGGGTTCCTTTTTATTTGCGTACAGAAAAAGAATGCAAGAAAAACAATCTTCGATTATCATTCAGTTTAAACCTGTTCCTCATTCTTCTTTTTCTTATGATAACCAAGGAATGACTCCTAATAGACTTATCATAAATATACAACCAGCAATGGACATAAAGTTACAATTTATGACCAAAAAACAGGTTTGTCTCTTTCTTTACAACCTGCTGAAATGATCTTTGATTATTTCAATGTTCAACAATGTCACCAGAAGCATACGAAACTTTGTTATCAGATGCTTTAGCAGGAGACCCTACCTATTCATGCGTTGGGATCAGGTTGAACAAGCTTGGGATGCAATTGATACCATTCAGGAAGTATGGAAAAATAACGTCCCTACTGATTTTCCTAATTATAAAGCGGGAAGTTGGGGACCTGAAGCTGCAAATGAATTACTTGCGCGCCAAGGACATGCTTGGGTTTCGAACACACAGAATATAGAGAAATAAAAAAAATAAAATGATACACAATATATAATACTATAGAAATCATAAACAGTAAGGCAGCCGACATTTTTGTTGCATCTGCACAAAAAGCAATACTTTGAAAAAGGGCGCTTTACAGCTGTACTTACAGGGGATCTTCGCCTGCAGGAATCTATAGACTCTTGGCTTCTGACGAATACAAAAAACAAAATAGACTGGAATAACGTCGTTTTTATCTTTTGGGGTGACGAACGTTGGGTACCTCTTGAGGATGATCTTAGCAATGCAAAAATGTCTTATAATACCACTTTTAAGTCATGTGCCTATTCCTGAAAGTAATGTGTTTCCGATGTACAAAGATGGTGTTTCACCAGAAGATTATGCGGTTACGTCATGAGCAGTCTATTAGATCTATTTTAGGAGAAGATGGCAAATTTGATCTTTCTTACTTGGTCTTGGAGATGATGGTCATACCGCTTCCCTATTCCAGGTGAAGCAGTACTTGAGGAACAAACAAAATGGGTAGCAGCTTACCGTCTTGAATCTCAAAATATGCATCGCATTACGTTAACTGCTCCTTAATAAATAGAGCAGAAAAGATACTAGTTGTTGCTTTTGGTGAAAAAAGGCTCCTGCTTTAAAAGAAGTTTTTATACGGAGATTATAATCCTACTACTTACCCAATGCAGTTAATTAAACCTGTTTCTGGTGAATTATTATTTTTAGTAGACAATAGTGCGGCAGGACTAAATGGTCAAGTGCTACTGAAGCTATTTTAGGGCTTTCATAAATAAAAAATTCTGAATTAGATTATTTTATATTCATAGTGTACTGTCCAAAAAAAGCGATACACATTATTAGATAAAATTGAATATTAAACAGTAACAAAAATATTTTTGTTACTGTTTTTTTTTTGTTTTATAAGTACTCATTTTTTATTTTCAGAATGTATTTAACTCGGCGTCTATCTGGTTTTTTTTTGTAAAATCCTGTATGATTGAATAATTTAAACCATATTTTACTATAATTCGATACAAATACCTTTCTCTTCACATACTTTTTTTGTATTTATTATAGGTAGCAGTCCTTGTAACCGTTATGATTTGGTATAAATATTTCATACTTAAAGTACGTTTTAATGTAACTTTTTTGTACATTTGAACGTACAATATGTACATCTAAAAAATACACGTCATGAAAGCAGTAACTATATCAACATTAAGAAAAAACATCAAAGGTTATTTTGACGAAGTTTCGGAATCATCAGAAACAATAATCGTTCCCCCGAAATGAAGAAGAGGGTGCCGTTGTGATTATATCAATCAAAGAATATAATTCAATTATGGAAACCAACATCTACTTTCAACTAAAGCAAATAGAAAGAGACTTACTGAATCCATTGAACAAATGGAAAAAGGTAGCTAAAGACTTTTGACTTAGAAGAATTAGAGACTGCTTAAATATGGATATTTGTTACTAAGAACGGTTGGGAAGAGTTTGAATACTGGATTGAAAACGATACCGATACAGCAATAAAGATAAAAGAATTAATAAAATCCGTTAAACAAAATCCATTTACTGAATCGGAAAACCTGAACCGCTAAGACATGATTTGAAAGGCTTTTGGTCACGTAGAATCAGTAGTGAACATCGATTATTTATAAAGTATCAGGAAATAAAGGAGTTGACAGAAGTGCATCATACTTCAATGTAGATTCCACTACGATGATTAATAAGTTAAGCTCTCATTCGAGAGCTTTTTTTATACTCAATAACCAGATTTTAATGCAACTTTAATTAGGATACTAAACAAAACTATACCTATTTCGTAATAAATAATGGAAGTTCTTATGAACATAACGATTGGTAAAGCTCACTGATTACGATTAGAGAAATTTTGTAAATCCTTATAAGTATAAGTACAATGGTAAGGAGTTGCAGGATCAGCTGGGACTTAACATGACGGCTATGGACCCGTTAGATTAAAACATGAGTGATACCTGTCCCCAAAAAAAAACGACACACATTATTAGATAAAATTGTTATATTAAACAGTAACAAAATTATTTTGTTACTGTTTTTTTTGTTTTCAGAATGTATTTAACTCGACGTCTACCTCTGCTTCTTCCTCGACATTTTTATAATAAACAATTCCATGTAAGGAATTGATCCAAATGGTTTCATTATAAAAGAATCAAAATAAATAGAAGATTTAGACCTAATTACTGAGAATTAAAAAAATGTTAAATCAAAATTATATTGTGCACAATATAGTTTTAAGCAATACATTTGTAGAATTAAAACAATAAACAATGATAAAACATTATATAAAATTGGCGCTACGGCCAAAGGAGGAAGAAACGGGCACGTAAAAAAGTGACAATGGTGTACTAGACTTAGAAGTAAGAATGCCTAAAGGTCTTGGAGGTGCTAATGACAATTTATGCCAATCCAGAAATGCTGTTTGCTGCTGGTTATGCCGCTTGTTTTGATAGTGCTTTAAATTTAATAATTAAACAAAATAAAATTGACGCTGGAGAAACTGCTGTAACTGCTAATGTAAGCATTGGACAATTGGAAAATGGAGCATTCGGCCTAACTGCAGACTTACATGCTAATATTCAAGGTGTAAACTTTAGACCAGGCACAGTCTCTTATAGAAAAAGCGCATCAAATTTGTCCATATTCTAACGCTACCGTGGTAATATGGATGTTACATTAACTGTTTCAAACAAACTAATATAAAAAAAAAATGGCATTAATAGAAGATTTAAACTGGCGACATGCTGTAAAAGCATATGATCCTACTAGAAAAGTAAAACAAGAAGATATTGATAAAATTGTTGAGGCAGCACGTTTAGCACCAACTTCATCTGGACTACAACCTTTTAAACTTATTGTAGTAGAAAACCAGGATATTAAAAATCAATTATCTGAAGGATCATTAAATCCAGAGTGCATGAGAGAAGCTTCACACATTTTGATTTTGCGGCCTGGAACCGATATACTGAAGAACGCATTGACAAAGTTTACGATTTCACTACAGATGAAAGAGATTTGCCACGCGGTCGTTTTTGAGAGCTATACAGACAAATTAAAATCTATTTATTTAGCCGAAGAGGCTGAAAAAAACTTTGCACACACATCGCGTCAAACTTATATTGCACTTGGGCTGGCACTTGCTCAAGCTGCAGAATTGAAAGTAGATACCACGCCTGTAGAAGGATTTGATAACGCGGTTATTACAAGGTTCTTCAGCTTGATAACCTAGGATTAAAAAGCGTTTCTCTTATGTATGTAGGTATTGCGGATCCTTCAAGAGATTGGATTGGTTTCAATGAAAAAAGTAAGAATTCCGACAGAAGAATTTGTAATTGAATACAAATAAAACCCAAAGACAAATATTTTTATTATTGTCAAAAATAACGTAATTACAGTAGTTTAAACTCATTTCTGTAATTTTAAGACTCTTAAAAATGGAAGACTTTTTAAAGTTAGATAAACAAGTATGCTTTTCAATTTATGTATTGCATCGTGAAATTATGCAGCATTATCGGCCGATATTAGAGGCTATTGATTTAACCTATCCACAATATATAACCATGATGGCATTATGGGAAAACGGACAGCAGACCGTTAACCAACTCGGCGCAAAGCTTAATCTAGATAACGGGACAGTAACACCATTACTAAAACGCTTGGAAGGGAAAAAATTATTAACACGTAACGCGAAGCAAAGCAGATGAACGTGTTGTATTGATTGCACTCACTGAGGAAGGAAAAAATTTAAGAGAGAAAGCTTCTTCTGTACCGATGCAGATTTTTACAAGCATTACATCTAGATTTGGATGATTTACACCAGCTAAAAGCAATGTCTGATAAAATAGTCGAACGTGCACAAAAAAAAATTCCGACCGCTCAAATATCTTAGATAACTGTAGCGTGGAAATTCTTTCCGTGTCCACAAAGAGATTCATATAACTATTACAAAATAAGCCATTCCATAACGGAGTGGCTTATTGTTTTTATAGCACTTTTAAGTGTACCAAACTGTTAAAATAGAATTCAAGTTAGCCTGCATTCACTAAGAAATCACTAGGGTCTTTGATGTTTTAAATAATCAAAGGTGAAAAATCTTTGATTATAGATGACCGAACTTTTTCCGGAATTAGAAATTCCCCTGAATATCCTCCCATTGTGCAATTACATTTTGTACTTCCTTGATTATTTTGATTGGATTCTTAATTGCCATTTCCTCGGCTAAAGGAAGTACATCATCAAGAAGATTTTAAGACGTTTCCATTTATCGATAAAGCACGAGGGGTGTTTAGAATTTACGAAGTGCATCAATTGGATATGTAACATCATAGGCTGGCCCCAAATTCCAGGCATCTTTCTCTTCATATAGATAAAACTGTGGTTTTTAAGATGGTCATCTGTATTAGCGAATACAACATTAAAAATCATCCTTCTATACAATTCCCTGATATCTTTATGTGGCACCTTGAGTCCGACAGCAAGCTGAAAAAGTCTTTCGTAAGATGAATGCTCAGGCTTTCCGTAATCCCAACCTGTTAACCCCGAAGCAGTCAATACATGTTGTTTCCGCCCATTTTGCCTGTCATAGCGCAATGTAGCAAAATGTTTATCTTCAATAAGTTTACATGGCATCATTTCAATACCTGCTTGCTGGGTCAGTAAATAATAGACATATTCTACTTTTTCTCTATTGTAGTCCCCGGCTTCATCCATAAAGAGCTTTACCAAATAATGATTGTAATTTCAGAATACTCAACATCACCCGGATAATTTGCAGCGTCTGCTTATGCTCTGATACTAATATTTTAGGCCTGGCTCCCCCAGCTGAAGTTCTAGCTTTAATATATTTAAAAGTGCAATATCACTGAGGTTTTCTCCAGAAGTATCCTTTTTTATTTCTAATACCTGCTGCAGTATGGCAACTATCTCATCGAAATTTACGTTTTCGGTTTTTTGGGATTTCGGCTACTGGTCTGTACTCTAATGCTCCATACCTCTATTGGCAACATAACTCAGCTGATCCAGTGGACTAATTTTATCAAAAGATAAATCCTGTGCTTCAAACCACTCTTTGAAAATAATATTTCCAAACATGTCCGGAAGCGAGTCTGCAATCATTGGCGGAAGTCCACGAAATGTTTCTCCATTGAACTGTGTAAATACCTGTGCGTGTTTATGTCTTTTAAAAATAAAAGGAAACATTCTACTATATCGTCCAGAATCTAAAAATTCCGAATTTATACTGGAAATAACTTTTTTTCATCTCCACTGTATCCTAATTTACCAATTTCAATTCCAAAGGCAAAAACATCTATAAGTTCATTTGCTGCCATAATTTAGTATAAGGAATTAATATTATGGTTTGAAATATCAGTATCAACAACAATTATAAAGACTCTCTAGCATATCAAAATGATTTACTACCTTTAACAAAGTATCAAGAGTAACATTTTTACTTCTTCAACTTTTCTAATAGTAAGTCTTGACATTTCTAATACTTGTGCTAGATCTTCCTGAGTCATATCATATTTTTGACGATATTGCTTACACCATTCGCCAATCTTAAGTTTTACATCTTTAATAGTTATATTGTCTAACATATATCTGTATATTATAATATAAAAATATAGCAAAATTTACACAAAATATATACTTTAATATACTTTTTACACCTCATATATTATTATACATCATATAGATTTCAAAAAGAGATACCAGTATCACATTTTGAAACAGTTATTTACCCGACTGCTAAAATATTTAGACAACGGTACCGCGGAAATTCTTTCCCTGCCCACAAAGAGATTCATAGTAACTATTACAAAATAAGCCATTCCATAACGGAGTGGCTTATTGTTTTTAGAACAAGGTAAAAATGTACCGAAAGATTAAATTATGTGCTCAGATGTATCTGTAACAACTAAGAGAGTCATCATAGAAATAAAATCAGGATTCACGGATCTCCTCCCTCCCTCTATCAACTTTTTCGATATTAAATTCAAAGATTGATACCTTCAATTTACGTCATCGCAGAAAAGACTTTTGTTCTTAATACCAACTGATGACATCCGTGTTCCAAATGAAAACTCCACAGTTTTTCAAATCTCCTAAAACAGTACCTCATTTTGGAACAGATATTTACCTGTTAAAAAAAAGCTACTAATTGGAGAATTTTTTAGTATTGATTTTCTTTTCTTTTACTTTTATAACAAACTCGGGTACGATTACAATTTCACCCGCTTTTAGAGTAATGTTATGGCTTGCTTCTTCGCAATATGCATTAGCAGGTAGCGATTTTTCATCAATAGTGATTACATAATTACCAATTGAAGAAATGATATGTACTTAACATCATCATCAGTGTATATTTTTTTTACTAACTGATTGTCTTTCATAATGCTAAAAGAGATACCAGAAGCGCGGTGCTGAAAATCAACCACAGTTGTAGTATTGTAGGTAAAGGAAACTCTTCCTTGCATTTTTCCACTTTGGTGAAGCGGAATCGAAAGGTTGTGCACATGTCGATCAATTTCAAAAGTAGCATCGTCATAATACCAGCCATCTTGAGTGAATTGCTTTAAATAATAGGTTCGTACGGTACTCTCTTATAACTTGCCATTCCGTTAGTATTAGTTTGTAGGGCAATTTTATTGATATTAATCATATAATTTGCAGGGTATTTTTCACCAGCATCGTATTTATTATTATTGTTAGTATCATAATACACTAGTGCTTTAATGGTACTTTTTTGATCTGGATTCAATGTAGTTTTCTGTAGATTTACTGTTACACCAACTTAAAAGTCAGGGTATTATTGCTTAGAGATCCTACAGAATAATTGTACCAAGAGGAGTTCAAAAAAACACCAAATGCTTTTGCGTTATACTTGGCATTGATAAAGGCAGAAGGTGATTTACCATAAACAATATCCTTTATGTAAGAAACTCCCGTGCTCAGGTTTACTTTGTCGTTTGCAAAGTTATTGTTGTAAAATAAAGACATTGTAAGTTTCATAATTCACACCGTTTCCAGCAATACTAGAAAAAGCATATTCAGATAAATAATAGCTACCTGATTGAAAAGTAGGAATTAATATTAAAATTTCTATAACTATAATTCGTATTATTTTCATCTGAAACTGATTTTCAGTTTGCATTGGGTACTTCACAACACCAGTTTCAAGTGCTAAAAACGGCTGATTGTCGCGATGAATTTACTAATCCATGAAAATTGCTCGACAATACGGTTGGCGTACATTTTTTGGTTTGCATTTTTGTCTGAATTTCAAAAAAGCTGATTGTAACTATTAGAACTTTCCTCTTGATATTGATACCTAGATTAAGACTGAAATCTCTAAATTTAGGAAAACGGTTTCCTATATCGATTCGATTGTTTGCCGATTTTTGTTGTGTTTCAAATGAATAGTATTTAGGTGCAAAATCAGAAAGAATAACATTTGCATATAGATTATGTTTTTTAATATTGGTCGAAATATTCTGGCTGCAATAGCATATTTCCTCGTCGGTTTCCGGGATAATAATCAGAGCTGTAATAATAATTCCCGTTGATATTGAAGTTATATTTTTCCAGCATAGTTTGTTTCTCAGCAAAAGAGGTTTTAACGAAATTTGTATTTCATAAACACTCATTGCGCCGTTTACTTTTGCATTCAGTTTCCAATTTGGATTGAAATCATAATTAACATCAGTTCCTAGAATATTATGTTTTGCTTTCGAATGGATCATAACGGTACAAGTAACTCGTCGCGATGCATTTCTTGAACTGTTATTAGAGTTAAGCATTCCTTTGCATAAAAGCCGTAACCATTCTTAGCCAACTATTTTCTTCTATCAAATTATAATTTTGATCAACAAAACCCACTTCAACTTTTTGATTTTTTTCGAAAGTATGGCATGTATTCGGCACCTCTACCAACAAGAGTCATTTCTAGGAGTTTATTAATATTACCAATCATATATTGATTTCCTTCTTGACGATAGGTTAAACTGGTATTTGTCACTAAGGAATTTCAAGCGTATTTGATAAAGCTATTCCCTTGCATAAACAGATACCCGATGGAATATTGACTCCACCAGATCCTTTTATTGATAAAAATTCGAGTCCGCCACCAAACCTCCTGTAACTAGAGGTAATTTGGTTTTGTGTTTCTCTAAAAAATAATAAATAAGTCGCTTGTTATTGTTGCACACTTGCGATATTTTGAACGTCTAACTCGTGTTGCCAAAAATTTCTTTATTGATTTCTAAATCCTGATATGCGTATCGAATAGCTAAGATTGTTTAGCCAGTTCTCTAGAAGGAAGATAGATGAAGGTAAAGATAGAATCTTTTTTTACAGCGATATCAGCATTCTGTTTCTAGGAATAAATTACCATTTGTTGGATCTGGAATTTACAAACTAGAGTAATATTTTGCTTGATATTCCCTTTATTACTAACCTTCAATTTTACTTTTACGGTTCATTGTTTGATGATCGGTAAATCGAGGTTTCTAAGGAAAGTAATGATAAGTGTATTGTTACTTCGATTACTTTTTTGGTACTTTGCTCTGCAAGCAATTTTCCCGAAGAGTCGATTAATTTACAGACAATTAGGAAGATCCGGCAACAGCATCATCCTCAACAATAAACTTTAACGGAATGTGGCGTGTTTCATCAGGGGCATTTTCAATTTCCAGACCTTGATATCCAACGTTTCTAAAACCTTTAGGTAAGGTAAATAGATCTTTCCATTTATCTTTCTAGTGTTGTATTTTAAACAATATGACCAAACTTAATAAGGATTTCTTTTTGAAAAGAAGCATTTCGGTCTATCTCCATAGTGACCTTATTTTGAACCTGTTGTGCATTCAAATTGTTTACGAGTATAAACAAAAAAAAAAGATTGATAAAAGTTTAAAGTTACAAGAAACGCATCTTTTTAAAAGTTTTTGTGGGGTAATCTCATATTGTAAAGTAGTCGAATAATCGTATGATTTGGCATAATCAAACGCATGTCCTGAGGCAACGTAAAATACTTAATGTCGTAGCGGTAAGACATATATTAGTACTATTATTGGTTTGTACCAAACTTTGATTGGCGGCACTAAGAACAATTGGAAAAAATTACGCTGATTGGCGTTTGATGTTGACTGTATCTAATGTTAAATTAACAACATCAACAGGAATTGAATTTCCTGTCGCAGATTGTAAATTGCTTTGTAGAGATCGTACTTTAATCTGAAATTACTGCCTTTTACCATAAGACCATCAGTATAAGTGACACTCGTTCCGTTACCAAACGTTCGTAAAGTTCGACTACTTTATCGAGGGGATTGAATGTGCAATTATGATTTACTGTTGGTCCGCTATGTATAAGAGAACCTTCATAGTTATTTGAATATTATTTAAAACCACTTCGTCGCTATAATTTTTAATTGCTTCTGTTGATACACCTAATACTTCAGCAATTGCTTGTAGTTTTTCATCATCTACAAACTCGCTTCCTTCAATATTAGAAACAGATTGCTGTGTTGTACCAATTGCTATTGCAAGTGCTTCTTGTTTCATCCCTCTAAGCTCTCTGATTCGGCTTATATTTCTTCCAATATGTTTTGGTTTTGTTGCTGTGCTCATAGTTCAAAGATTTTTAAAATTTTTGAGAAATTACGTGTGTTGTAAAACACAAGCTTGTATTTGTGAGATACAATTTTGAATGTTTCGGTACAATATAATCTATTGTTTAATTGCGATGTGCTAAACAAAAATACAATTTTTCGCACAACTAACATTTAAAAACTAAAATTATGAAGATTCTAGAAAAAGCTAACATAAAACAGTTTTTTTCTCAGAAGCTTGCATTACCCAAACTTGTCATTCTTCTGACGAAGGAAGAATCCCATTTAGTAGCTCGACAATCTTGAAATACTTTGCGTTAGTTTCTTGCGGAGATTCTTCCATCGTCAGAAGTACAAGATTGTGGTTAAAAAAATTTCGAACAAAAGTAATGCTTACTACTCCACAGGTTTTCTTATTGATTCTACATAATCGTAACCCTGATTGTAGTGGAAAGCAGTTTGAAATAAAAAAAAGTATTTCTTGACTAAAAACAGCGACCAACGGAAGCTCGTTTTTGATCATTAAAAATGCTTTTTTTATGAAAACTCTTGTAACGTAAAGCAGGATTAGTTACAAAAAAAAAAGCTCCGATTTCTCGAAGCTTTCTATTTATGCGTTTTCTTTGTTTTTAACAACTAGTCTAAAACCTTCACCGTGAATGTTAAGAATCTCAACATTTTCGTCTGGTTTAAGATACTTTCTAAGTTTGGCGATATATACATCCATACTTCTTGAAGTAAAGTAATTATCATCTCTCCAGATTTTTGTTAAAGCCAATTCTCTTGGCATTAAGTCATTTTCATGAAGGATTAACATTTTCAATAATTCGTTTTCTTTTGGAGATAACTTTATTGGCTCTTCATTTTCAAAAGTTAAAAATCTAAGTTTTGAATTTAAATGAAATTTACCAATGTTAAACTCAAATTGAACTTGTTCTGATTTTGTATCAGATGATTTTCTTTGAATAATCGCTTTGATTTTCATAAGTAATACTTCTGAATCAAACGGTTTGTTCAAATAATCATCTGCACCTGCTTTATACCCTTTTAACACATCCTCTTTCATTGATTTTGCAGTTAAAAAGATAATAGGCACTTCGCTATTTTTCTCTCTGATTTCTTTTGCTAATGTATATCCGTCCTTATATGGCATCATGACATCAAGAATATAAATCGTATACGTCTTTCTTGAATTTCTCGAAGCCTTCCATTCCGTTTTTTGCTAATGTTACTTCAAAGTCATTTAGCATTAAATAGTCTTTAAGAACTGCACCAAAATTAAGGTCATCTTCTACTAAAAGAATTCTTTTATTGATATTTTCCATATTTTAATTTATTAGTGGTATTTTAATTATGAAGGTACTACCTTTCCCTTTTTCACTTTCAACGTAGACTTGACCATTATGATCTTCTACGATTCTCTTTACATAAGATAAGCCTAATCCATGTCCTTTAACATTATGTAAATCCCCTGTATGTTCTCGGTAAAATTTCTCAAAAACTCTTTTTTGAGCCACTTTACTCATTCCTAAACCGTTATCTTTTACTTTTATAAGAATCATATCTTTTATGTTCTCTGTAAAAATTTCAATTTTAGGAATACCTGGTGAATACTTAATTGCATTCTCCAATATATTAACCAAGACATTAGTAAAATGTACTTCATTAATTAATGCCGTTGTTCTAGTAGCATTAAAATGATTCGTAACTGTTCCGCCTCTATCTTCAAGAATCAAACTTACGTGCTCTATTGCATCATCGATAATCCCATGGATTTCGGTTGGTTCTTTATTAATGTCTAATTCTCTTTTCTCTAATTTAGAGATTCGCAATACATTCTCGACTTGAGCATGCATTCTTTTATTCTCGTCTCGTATCATCTGGAGGTACCTAAACACCTTCTCTTTATCTTCGATTATCTTAGGATTTTTTATGGCATCCAAAGCCAGATTTATTGTTGCAATTGGAGTCTTAAACTCATGCGTCATATTGTTTATAAAATCTGTTTTGATTTCAGAAATATGTTTCTGACGAATCAACTGATTTAATGCGCTTGTATATGCAATTATAATAATAAGCGTAAATATTATTGACAGTATTGTTATACTAACCAATTCTGACAGTAAGAACTTCTTTTTATGAGGAAATGTTACTGATAATTCATATTTGTTATTCCCTTCATTATCAGCAAAAATTGGTATTGAATAAGTTGATTCCTTATCATATTTAAATCCATCCGATTTAATTTTTGTTGCAATACCGCTGCTGTAAATTCCAAACTCGAATTTAGTCTTTACTCCATATTCTTCTAATTCCTTTTTTAAGAGTTTTTGCAACTTCTCTTTAGAAATTCTTTCATTAATAGGCATTGCCGAAGCTATGTCCTTAAAGAATATTTCAAATTGCGCATTATCTAAAACATCTAGATTACCAGATTTTTCAATCTTTACATCTGGAATTAAACTTTGTTGTAAAGACGAATTATCTATATTATTGTTATTATAGATTTCTGTTGTACGCTTAGAATTAAAATTTTTAAATCTTTCGTTATTAAATTTCTTATCAAAGAACGATCCATTGATATTATAATCTTCTGATATAATACTATTAGAATATACAATTGTTTTATTAGTTCTAGGATTTTTCTGAACGTAATAAAATTCTAATAAATCATTTTTCTGGGGAACTTTACCCGTACTATCTTTATAATGATTGTATTTATCATAAAAACTATACGCTTCCTGTTGTTGTAATTTATCGGCTACATTCCCAATAACTTGCTTAACATGAAATTTAAACTGTTCATCATTATTTTTAAATGAAGAAGTAAACCAATACACTTGAACAAGAATTATCCCAATTAGGGACAAACTCATTAACAAAACAAGAATTCTAAAAAACATTTTATTCATCGAAACAAAATTAATATTTTAACAATATACTAAATAATACATTAACCAAATATTAACATTTAAGAGTGATTTTGTTTAATATCTAAAATTTTAAGAATTTTAACAACTTCCTGCTTTGCACTTTTAAGACTCAAATTATGAATAACGTAATTACTATTGGCAAAACGTTGCTCGTCGCTCCATTGCATATTCATTCGTTTTAAAACATGTTCGCGAGTAGTTTTATCGCGATTCATTACTCTCTCAATTCTGGTTTCCTGAGGGGCAGTAACCGTAATTATAATATCACATCTTTATAACGACCGCTCTCAAATAAAATTGCTGCTTCGTATATTATATAAGGTTCATTTTTATGTTTTAGCAACCAATTTTCAAAATCTTTTTTAACTGCAGGGTGAACAATTGCATTAAGCAATGCTAATTTATCTGCATCATTAAAAACAATATCTGCTAATTTGGCTCTATTTAATGTATTATCCTCAAAAACCTCAGTCCCAAACGTAGCTTTTACAGCTTCAATTATCTCATTAGACTGCATTACTTTTTTAGCCTCATCATCGGCGATATAGACAGGAATTCCCATTGCTGCAAAAAAGCCCGCTATGGTAGTTTTACCACTTCCAATACCTCCTGTTAAGCCTATAATTTTTGTCATATTAAATTTTAAAAAATAATCCAGGAAAAGCTTCTTGCGGTTTTTTCTTCAAAATAATTATCTTAATAAACGATTCTAAAAAGCCTGTTCCGTATCCATAAAACTGTTTCCACACTGCAATAACTGATAAAAAGCCAATTTTCAAATTCTTATTTTGAATAGATGCTACAATAAAAATCATAAAAAAGTAAAGAAAATACAATTGCAAAAAGATGTCAACATTAAAAATCAACAATATAATTGCAAAAATAAGCCCTAAAATGAAAAATGTTGGGAAGAAAAATGTAAGTTTATTATATTGTGGGTACCAACTGTTAAGTATTGGTCTTGCTTTTCCAAATTTATTAACCTGAATTGAAAACTTTTCCCAATCGATTCTTCGCTTATGATATACGTAAGCTTTTGAAAAAAGTCTTGTTTCGAAACCTAAATTCCATAAACGTATAGATAAATCTGGATCTTCACCAGGATGAATATTTCCAAATCCTTTTGACGCTTCAAATCCTTTACGAGATAATCCCATATTAAAACTTCTTGGCTGAAACTTTCCTATTTTCTCAGAACCTCCTCTTATTCCTCCTGTAGTAAGAAATGATGTCATAGCAAAATTAATTGCTTTTTGAATATCCGAAAAACTGTCTAAGGCTTTATCAGGACCTCCAAAACAATCTACATAATCTTCTTTCAATGCTTTATCTACTTCAACTAAGTAATTTGGTGGGATGATACAATCTGAGTCAAAAATGATAAAATAATCACCTAATGCTTTTCGCATTCCAAAATTCCTAGAATCACCAGGACCAGAATTCTCTTTAAAGTAGTAAGATATATTTAATTTTTCTTGATATTTTCGAACAATATCATCACATGGTAATGTTGAACCGTCTTCTACAAGTACGACTTCAAAAGGCTCTTTATATTCAGATAACACTAAGCTCTCTAAAAGCTCATCAACTTCGTCAGGACGATTATACACAGGTATAATTAAAGAAAACACCATAATTAGGTATGCGGTATTAAGGTAGTATTTGTTTTAACTGTAAAATTTTAACAAAGATAAGTTATATCCATAAAAAAACCATCAACTTTGGGTTGATGGTTTTAAATAATTATATAAAATTTGTTGGTTTAAGCTATACTTTCTATTCCAACTACTTCATTTGTGTCTGCTTTGTAATCTACTCCTTCAAATTCGAATCCGAATAAGTTTAAGAAATCGTTTCTATATCCAGCCAAATCACCAATTGCTGGCAAAGTTTCTGTAGTTGCTTCCAACCATAATTTAGCTACTTTTTCTTGAACATCCTCACGCATTTCCCAATCATCTATACGGATTCTTCCTTTTTCATCTGTAGGAATTGGTGTTGTCCTGTATATAATCTATCTTGGAATAAACGTTGAATTTGCTCAATACATCCTTCATGAATACCTTCGGCTTTCATGATTTTATACAATAATGAAATATATAACGGAATAACTGGAATTGCTGAACTCGCTTGTGTAACTAACGCTTTATTAACCGAAACATAAGCTTTACCACCTAGATCTTTTAAACTATCTGTAATAGCAAATGCTGTAGCTTCTAAATCATCTTTAGCACGACCAATTGTTCCTTTACGATAAACTGCCTCTGTTAAAGATGGCCCTATATACGAATAAGCAACTGTTGTAGCTCCTGGAGCTAATAAATTTTCTTTTTTCAATGCGTCCATCCACATTGACCAATCTTCACCACCCATAACTGCTATAGTATTAGCAATCTCTTCTTCTGTACATGGCTCAATAGAAACTTCTGTTACATTTCCTGTATGAAAATCAACTGTTTTATTAGTAAATGTACTTCCAATTGGTTTTAAAACTGAACGATGCAATACTCCTGTTACAGGGTGCAAACGTACTGGAGAAGCTAAACTATAAATAATTAAATCAATCTGACCTAAATCAGCTTTAATCAAGTCTATTGTTTGTTGTTTAATTTCATTAGAAAAAGCATCACCGTTGATACTTTTTGCATATAAACCTGCTTTGTGCGCTTCACTTTCAAAAGCTGCTGAGTTATACCACCCTGGAGAAGCTGTTTTTCCTTCAACTGTGGTTTTTCAAAAAACACTCCAATTGTAGCTGCATTAGATCCAAATGCGCTTGTAATTCTAGATGCCAATCCAAAACCTGTTGAAGCTCCAATTACTAATACTTTTTTAGCTCCTTCAATTGCCCTTTAGATTTTATGTATTCTATTTGATTTTTTACATTTTGCTCGCATCCTTTTGGGTGAGATGTCAAACAAATGAATCCTCTCATTCTTGGTTCTATAATCATAATTTTGGAACTGTTTTTATTTCTATTTTATATAAACGATAGCATTTAACTACCTTTTTTTACTTCGTAAGACTGAATAATTTAATTGACAAATATAACTCATTTTTTTAGTTGAGCAAGGCTTTAGCATGATTTAAAGCCGAATCAGAAACAACTGACCCTGATAACATTTGAGCAATTTCTACAATGCGTTCTTCTTGAGATAAAAGCTTCAATTCTGACTGCGTATCATCATCAATTGTTGACTTAAACACCTTAAAATGAGAATCTCCTTTGGCCGCAATTTGAGGTAAATGGGTTATTGCAAAGATTTGCATTTGCTTACTCATCTCTTTCATAATCTCTCCCATTCTAATAGCTATTTCTCCTGAAACCCCTGTATCGATTTCATCGAAAATTAAGGTTGGTAGTTTTGAATACTGCGCTAAAATTGCTTTTACAGCTAACATAATACGAGACATTTCTCCTCCCGAAGCTACTTTTTTAAGTATACCGAAGTCTGTTCCTTTATTTGCTGAGAATAAAAACTGAAGCTCATCCTTTCCATTTTGGAAATAAGTCTCTCCGTAATTAATATCAATTTTAAAACGAACATTTGGCATCCCTAATGTTTCTAAAATTGTAATTAACTTTTCGGACAATAATGGAATTGCAGTAATTCTATTTTCATGAATTTTGTTAGCGAAAACATCTAATTCAGCTGCTTTTTGATCAATTGAAGTAGTCAATTTTGCAATTTCTTCTTCAATATTTCCTAATTCAAGAACTGAATTTTCTAATTTAGTCTGGATTTCAATTAAATCATCAACCGATGCAACTTGATGCTTTTTTTGTAAATTATAAATAACCTGTAATTTTTGACTAATAAAATCAAGCCTTGCTGGATCATTTAATAATTTTTCAGATGCCTTTTGCAATTCAATAGATACATCATCGAATTCAATTGCTAAACTTGTTACTCTTTCGGATAAAGTTTGATATTCTGTTGAAAAAGTAGCAATTTTATGTAAAGATGCTTTAATTTCATTTAGATTTTGAATTACTCCAAATTGTTCTTCATTAGCTATAGCCAATGACCTATCTATCGATTCTTTGATAATCTCAACATTGTTAAGTTTTTCAAATTCTTCTTCTAATTCTTCTTGTTGACCTGATTTTAATTGAGCAGCAACCAATTCATTCAAAAGAAAAGTATTATACTCTTGTTCTTTTGCTGATTCGCTTTGTTTTTTAAGCAGTGAATTCAGTTTTGTTTTATCCGATTTATACTTCTTTAAAATATTCTGATATTCAACAATAACACCTAGATTATCTGCAATTGCATCAATAATCTGAAACTGTACGCTTTCTTCGGATAATTCCTGAGTTTGTTGTTGCGAGTGAATATCTATTAAATACAAACTCAACTCCTGCAACTCCTGAAGATTTACTGGACTGTCATTTATAAAAGCACGTGATTTACCTGACGGCAAAATTTCGCGTCTTATTATAGTATCATCTTCATAATCTAAATCATTAGCCTCAAAAAAGGCTTGAAGATTGTATTTTGAAATCTTAAAATGCGCTTCAATAATACATTTTTCCTCTTTATTTTTCAATGAAGTCAAATCGGCTCTTTTACCTAAAACCAAGCCTAATGCGCCTAATATTATAGATTTTCCTGCTCCTGTTTCACCAGTAATTATAGAAAATCCTTTTGAAAAATCAATAGTTAATTTTTCAATCAGTGCATAATTTTTTATTGACAATGAAGTAATCATATCTCTTTTTGTAATATTAAGTTTTGGAAATAAGCAAACCTAATTTGAATGCTTAATATTTAATCTGTCCCCATTTAGTAGAGTTCATAGGCGAAACCCTGTTTAAATTCTCTACTAAATCTGTTATAGAAACACTCGGACCTCCTGAAAATATAGATACAATTTCATCTGATTTTGCATCAAAAAATACTCTTGTTAAAAAAGCATTTGGTTTTGTAGCATTTAATTTCCCTAGAAGCATTAACGAAGCTTTGATTTTTTCTTTTGCAGTTTTTAAATCCTGATTCATCACATCCAACCCCGCATGATATCCATAAACACATTGTCTTAAATCATTGTATGTTGGCGCAAGCATATCATTAATTAAGAAATAACGATTTTGAACTCCATCTGACTGACTCCATCCTTTAAAACCTCCTTGTTGAGCAACATTTGCTATATTTTGAGCAGTTTCAAAAAATGGAGTCCCTAGAGCTGGCATAAAAGTATCAGCATCCATTCCTAAGATCATATAACTATAAAATGTCATTATAGATACAAGGTTCGACTCGAAAACGTTTGGATTGTACAATAATTTTCAAATTCGGTATATCTAAAACTCAAATCTTTATCGTTAAAATTAAAAACTGGAGATGAGTATGTCGAATTATAAATTAATCGTGAAGATTGTATTTGTATGGTACCTGAAAACTGATCTGAACTATTAGATGTAATAGTTAAATACATAGAACAGTTTATTTTCTCATTTTGCTTTAGCGCACTCCCTGTCCAATCTGTATTATTAACAAATTCACTCAACGCAGTTTGTAGCGTTTTAAAAACTTGTTGATTTGCATTTGGAAGCATTTGTGAATTTACTGTTACAGTACAATTTAACTGTTGTGCCTGTGTAAGACCAAAAGATAAAAACAACAAAAAGAAAGTATTTTATTCATAAAAATGCTTTATCACTTTATTTAAAATATCAGTAGCAACTGCTTCTTTAGATTTTAACTCCATTGGTTCAATAGTAAAAAACCTATCAATAAAGGTTACTTTATTAGTCTTTCCACCAAAACCAGCTCCTACATCCTGTAAAGAATTTATAACTATCAAATCTAAGTTTTTTTTCTGAATTTTCAGCTTTGCATTTTCAATTTCATTTTCAGTTTCTAAAGCAAACCCAATTAAAAACTGATTTTTTTTAATTTCTCCTAATGAAAACAAGATATCTTTTGTCTTCTCTAACTCAATTGTAAAATCTTCTGAAGCTTTTTTTATTTTTTGAGATGCAACCGTTTTTGGTCTATAATCTGCAACCGCTGCTGCTGCAATTGCTACATCCACATCTGAGTAATACTGATGGCACGCATCGTACATTTCTTGCGCAGATGTCACCGAAACTACTTTTACAGTTGCGTTTGTTACTTTACAATTTGTAGGCCCAGCAACAAGAATTACCGAAGCACCTAAGTTTGCTGCTTCTGAGGCAATATCAAATCCCATTTTACCCGAAGAATGATTTCCTATAAATCGAACTGGATCTATTGCTTCGTAAGTTGGTCCAGCTGTAATTAAAAACTTTTTTCCCTTAAGCGGTAATTTACTTTCTAAATCAGCCTCTAAAAAAGCTATGATATTTTCTGGCTCAGCCATACGACCTTCTCCTGTTAATCCGCTAGCTAACTCCCCACTCTCAGCAGGAATCATAGTATTACCAAACTGCTTTAACAACGAAAAACTTGATAAAGTAGAAGGATGTATATACATATCCAAATCCATTGCTGGTGCAAAGTAAACTGGACATTTTGCCGATAAATAAGTTGCTATTAATAGATTATCACAAGTACCATTTGCCATTTTTGACATTGTATTTGCGGTAGCAGGAGCAATTAGCATCAAATCGGCCCAAAGCCCTAATTCGACGTGATTGTTCCATTTTTCATTCTCCTCTTCTTGATTAAAAAAAGTAGAATGCACAGGATTTTTTGATAAGGTAGATAACGTAAGTGGCGTTACAAAATCCTTAGAAGCAGGTGTCATGATTACTTGAATCTCGGCACCTGCTTTTATAAAAAGTCGTACTAATGATGCTGTTTTATAGGCTGCAATTCCACCAGAAACTCCTAGTAAAATTTTCTTACCGTTTAAAACTGACATGGTACTATATTATTTGTTTGAATTTCTGTGGTATGTTTTACCATCTAACCATTCTTGAACCGCTAAAGCATGTGGCTTAGGCAATTTTTCGTAAAACTTAGAAACCTCAATTTGTTCTTTGTTTTCAAAAACCTCTTCAAGACTATCATTATACGTAGCAAATTCTTCTAACTTTTCAGTCAATTCCTTTTTAATTTCAGAATTAATTTGATTAGCTCTTTTTGCCATAATAGTTATCGCTTCATACACATTACCTGTAGGCTCTTCAATAGTAGTTTTATTGTAGGTAATTGTATTTACTGGAGCATTCGTCTTTTTTAAATCCATGACTTTATTTTATTTAGTAAAATTTTGTAACTCTTTTTCAACTCTCTCATTCATCTCGTCAGCTTTCACCTTGTAATGAGTATCACTTTTGTATTTAATTAAATTCCCATAAGCAGTTTTAGCTACTTTTAAACGGTCTTCCATTTTTGAAGAAATACTGTTTACTGCTAACTGATATGCTGAATCAAATTTATAATACAATGCATCTTCTTTGAATTCTGTTCCTGGATAATCTCCAATAAAAATATCAAATGCTACTATTGCCGATTTAAAATCCGAAATAGTGTTATATCCTTTTGCATTTTCAAATGCTTTTTTCTCCAATTTGTTAGTTAGCAATTTAAGACTAGAATTTGCCTCTGCTAAATATTCTGAATTTGGATAATTATCTATAAAAGCTTGTAATTTATCAATAGCCTTATTCGTATCTGTTTGATCTAAACTATAAACAGGTGACAACATCGAATAACTTTTAGCTCCCAAAAAAGCTGCCTCTTCTACTTTTTCACTTCTTGGATATCCTGAAGCAAAACTTTCAAATTGATACCCCGCTAAATAATATTGTTTCGTTTTATAATACGACTGCGAAAACATATAAAACAATTTCTCTGCCTGAGGCTTCCCTCTATACGATGATGCTAGTTGCTCAAACAAACGAATTGCTTTAGCATACTTCCCTGCTTCATACATTTTTGTTGCCACTTCGAATTTTGCCGCTACATCTTCATTTTTTAGTGCTTTTTGATAATCACTACATGAACAAAGAAGAACAACGACAAACAATACAGATATTATTTTTTTTTCATTTTTTACTTTTATTATGATTACCAGGATGCTTATGTCCAAGTAAAACCACACCGAAGTTTCGGTGGCAAATTTAGTTATTAATTTAGCTTCTACAAAATATTTTTTAGTATAATAAAATACCTATTTTTTTATTTTTATTTAATGCTTTTTTTAACAAAATCATCAATGCGATTTGCAAGCGACTCGTCGACTGAAACAAGTGGCAATCTAACAAAATTATCAGCAATACCAAGTGATTTGAACACTTGTTTTATTCCTGCTGGGTTGCCTTGCTCAAAAATCATATCAATACAATCTGATAAAAAGTACTGCGTTTTAAATGCTTCATTTACTTTTCTATTCAATCCTAAACGGATCATTTCAGAAAATTCTTTAGGAAAACCTTGTCCAATAACCGAAATCACACCTGAGCCTCCTGCTAAAATCATAGGCAAAGCAATCATATCATCTCCTGATATAACGAGAAAATCACTTGGTTTATTTTTAAGCAACTGCATTGCTTGTACCAAATCACCTGCAGCTTCTTTTATTGCAACTACATTTTTAAAATCATTTGCCAAACGTATTACTGTTGCTGGCAACATATTGCTTGCTGTTCTCCCTGGTACATTATACAAAATAACTGGTACAGGAGACGCTTCGGCAACAGCTTTAAAATGCTGATAGATTCCTTCTTGCGTTGGTCTATTATAATAAGGTGACACTGATAATATAGCCTCAAAGGCCGACAAATCTCTAGTCTTTAACTCTTGTACGACTTGCATTGTATTATTTCCTCCAACTCCCAATACCAAAGGCAACCTTCCTTTATTTGTATTAATAACTGTCGAAATAACAAGTTCCTTTTCATCCTCTGTTAATGTTGCATTCTCAGCAGTGGTCCCCATAACTACAAGATATTCAACTCCTCCATCTACAGAAAAATTAACTATCCTTTGTAACGCTTCTATATCAATTGAAAAATCTTCTTTAAAAGGAGTTACTAGTGCAACGCCCGTCCCTATTAATGATTGCATATCAGATTATATTTGGTTTAATGTTTTTTAAATATTTAAATAATTCATTCACGAAAACTTTATGTTCCCGAACATTGGTATCAATCATCACTCGATTTAATCTTTTATCGATTGATGTAAAACCAACTTTAAACTTGGCTTTAGAATTTTGTGTCACGAGCATCAACATTGCTTTTTCGATATCATAATAACTTATTAATAAATCGAATTCTTCTTTTATAAAGTCTTTTAACAAATTTTCGGTAATTTCTCCCTTCAAATTAAGATTTTTTATCCCAAAAGTTGGACAAGTATACGCTTCTTTTTTATCGATTTTGTCTTTATAAACAACAATCTTAATATTCTCTTCAACAATTCCTTTAGACACCAAATCAGCTAGCAACGCTTTTTTTTCTGAAAAACTACTCTCATCTATAAGCAAACCAACAGTTTGTATATCGGTGGTAAATGCACAGTTTTTTACATTATCAAGATTTTTATTTAATGATTTTTTTACAAAAAAAACCTTTATATAATTTAAAAACATAGTACTTTTACTTGATTACAAAATTAATTATTTAAGTCGCATTTAAGATGGTAAAACTAAAAAAGTATAACGGATTTTTAAAACTTTTTGTTATATTCTTAACATTTTTTCTAGGAGTTTCTTGTAGCAAGCAAACGTATCAAGTTTCTAAAATAGAGGGTAAACTAATCCCTATTACAACTCTACTACTTCCTCAAACTCCTGAAATAGAGAATTTCATTAAACCTTACAGAGAACACATTAACAAAGATCTAGATAGTGTTCTTTCTTTTTGTCCTGAAACATTAGACAAAAGTACTGGTAAATTACAGACATCAATTGGTAATTTCATGGCAGATGCCTGTTTACAAAGAGGTAACTTAATCTTTAAAACTAGGGAGAACAAAGATATTGACATTTGCTTCCTTAATCATGGTGGTATACGTGCAATTCTTCCTAAAGGAAATGTTACTGCTAGAACTGCTTTTGAAATTATGCCTTTTGAAAATAGTCTTGTTGTTATGGCATTAAAAGGAGAACAAATTTTAGAATTAGCTAATTATTTTATTGCTGAGAAAAAGCCTCATCCAATTTCTGGAATGACTTTTACAATTACTAAAAACAATACTCCAACAAACATCTTGATCCAAGGAAAACCTATCGAAAAAGATAAAATCTATTATGTTGCTACGAATGATTATTTAGCAAATGGTGGAGATAGCATGAACTTCTTTAAGAAAGCTGTTCAGAAATATGATTTAAATTACAAATTACGAGACATTCTTATTGATTATTTTAAATCTGTTAATCCAATTCCGGTACCAAAAGATATCCGAGTTAGACAAGAATAAAATAAACAATTAAAAAATATTTAAGAACTTTGAGTTCAAGCGTTTTACCGCAAAATAAATTAAAATGAAAAGAAGAGATTTTATTGAAAAAACTGCTGCTAGTACAGCATTATTGAGTTTGGGTTTATCTATGAGTAGCTTTACATCTCCTGATGTTAAACACATAACTATATTACACACCAATGATGTACATAGCCATATTGACCCTTTTCCTGCCGATGATCCTCGCAATGCAAATATGGGTGGAGTATCAAGACGTGCTGCTTTAATTGATTCAATCCGTAAAGAAAATCCAAATGTTCTTTTATTAGATGCTGGTGATATTTTTCAAGGAACTCCTTACTTTAACTATTATGGAGGAGAATTGGAATTTAAATTAATGAGCATGATGAAATATGATGCTTCTACAATTGGTAATCATGATTTTGATAACGGTGTAGATGGCTTATATGCTCAAATGCCTCATGCAAAATTTGAATTTATCTCTTCTAACTACGATTTTAAAAATACCGTGATGGACGGTCTTGTAAAACCGTATAAAATTTTCAACAAAGATGGTATCAAAATAGGTGTTTTTGGTCTTGGTATTGAACTAGAAGGTTTAGTAGATAAGCTTATGTACAAAGAAACTGTTTACAATGATCCTGTTGAAACTGCACACGACATGGTTAGAATTCTTAAAAAGGAACAGAAATGTGATTTAGTTATTTGTCTATCGCATTTGGGATACAAATATCGTGATGATGCTACTAGAATGTGTGATTTAAAATTGGCTGAACAAACTCAAGATATTGATTTAATCATTGGCGGACACACTCATACTTTTCTTGACAAACCAACTATTGTAAAAAACAAAGCTGGTGAGGATGTTTTAGTTAATCAAGTTGGTTGTTATGGAATTAACGTAGGTAGAATTGACTTTTATCTAGACAACAATAAGACAAAATCATCACAAGGAAAATCAATTACTGTTTAATTTCTTACTCGAATGTTTTCTATTCTTTTTTGGATAAAATATCTTACCATAAAATAGTAAGCTAACATTTGAGTTACATCTCGAATTAGCACTAATACTATTGAATGATCAAAAGATTGATTAAATATAAAAAAGACATCCGAAAAGATAAAACAAGCTGTCATTATCGTCAGCAAAAGTGTTAAATAGGTACCTTTGGATATATAACTAATAAATGAAATACATCCTAACATACTTAACACAATCCCATACACAGTATAAATAAAATGATATTCTTTGATTTTCTCATATTGTAAACCCAAGACAGAAATCAATAAATATAAAATGAAAAGAACGACTATTGCTACTGGCAATATGTCGTTTTTTCTTAGTTTTATTTTTCGATTATCATCAAAAATTAGTTTCAAAAACAATAAATAGACTGATAAAAAACAAAAAAGAGAGCCAAACTCTGTGGCATCAACCTCCATTAAACTAAATACCTCTCCTGTAAAACATAAGGCAAAAATAAGTCCCTGAATTAAATTTATCTTATAATTGGTCGTTATAAGATAATATATAAATATTGAAGGCACAACAATTGCCTTTGCATACATACCTATAAAATCTTCTTCCAAGAAATCAAAGATAATTGCAAATGTTAACGATAAAAAGTAAAGGATTAATGAGGGGGTATTAGCTTTCATTTAATTTTGTTATAAAATCATCTTCTGAAATTATAGGTATATTTAATTTATTTGCTTTTTCTAATTTAGCTGGTCCCATGTTTTCACCGGCAACAACAAAATCGGTTTTAGCAGAAATAGAACTTCCTACCTTACCTCCATTATCTTCAATAGTTTTTTTGATGTCGTCTCTTGAGAATTTAGAAAACACTCCTGAGACAACAAATGTCTTTCCTTCAAATTTAGTAGTCGCATTAGGGTTTATTTTTTCTACTATCTCAAATTGAACTCCGTAGCCTTTTAAGCGTTTAATAATTTCTTTATTCTCGTCATTCTCAAAAAACTCTATAACGCTTTTCGCAATACGTTCGCCTATTTCATCTACTAGAACCAAATCCATTAATGTAGCTTGGCTCAAAGCATCTATATTTTTATAATGTTTCGCTAATTTTTTAGCAACAGTTTCTCCTACAAATCGAATTCCAAGTGCAAACAAGACGTTCTCAAATGGGATTTTTTTAGAATTCTCTACTCCTTTTACTAGGTTTTCTGCTGACTTTTGCGCCATTCTTTCTAGTGGTAGAATTTGCTCTACTGTTAGCTCATATAAGTCTGCATAATTATGTACTAAACCATTATTAAAAAGTAAAGCGACTGTTTCTCCTCCAAGTCCTTCAATATCCATTGCTTTTCTTGAAATATAGTGCTGGATTCTACCAATAATCTGTGGTGGACATCCATAAAAATTAGGGCAGTAATGATTTGCTTCTCCTTCTGACCTTACCAATTCGGTATCACATTCTGGACAATGCGTGATGTATTTTGTGGGTATTGCGTCTGCTTCTCTTTGTGTTAAATCGACTGCAATTATTTTAGGAATTATTTCTCCTCCTTTTTCTACAAATACGGTATCGTTTACTCTAATGTCTAATTTTTCTATTTGATCTGCATTATGCAAAGAGGCTCGTTTTACAATTGTTCCAGCTAATTGTACTGGCTCTAAGTTGGCTACTGGAGTAATTGCTCCTGTTCTTCCTACTTGATAAGAGATTGAGTTTAATTTAGTTGAAACGCGCTCTGATTTAAATTTATATGCAATTGCCCAACGAGGTGATTTTGCTGTATAACCTAGCTCTTCTTGATGCTGTATACTATTTACTTTTACAACTACTCCATCTGTTTCATAAGGTAACTCATGACGATGAATGTCCCAATAATCTATGAAATCGAATACTTCTTGTAGATTGTTTGCCAATTTTGCTTCAAGGGGCACTTTGAAACCCCATTTTCTTGCCAATTCTAATCCTTCAAACTGGGTTTTGAATGGCAAATTATTTCCTGTTACAAAATAGAGTAAACACTCTAAAGGTCTTTTTGCTACCTCGGCACTATCTTGTAGCTTTAAACTTCCTGAAGCTGTATTTCTTGGATTTGAATAAGGGGTTTCTCCTATTTCTATTAAATCCTGATTCATTTTTTCGAATCCTGCGAATGGTAATATTATTTCTCCTCGAATTGCAAAAACGGGTGGATAATCTCCTTTTAATTGCAACGGAATCGATTTTATTGTTTTGATATTGTTTGTTACATCATCACCTTGAAATCCATCTCCACGAGTAACTGCTCGTTTTAATTTTCCGTTTTCATAGGTAATACTTATCGAAGCTCCATCATATTTTAATTCGCAAGTATATTGTAAATCTACATTACCTAATACTTTTTGAATTCTAGTTTCCCAGTCTATTAAGTCTTCTTTTGAATAGGAATTATCTAGGGAATACATACGATATTCATGAGCAACTGTCTGAAAGTTTTTTGTGATCATACCTCCTACACGTTGTGTTGGTGAATTTTCATCAAAAAACTCTGGATGTTGTTTCTCTAATTCCTGAAGTTGCTTTAATTTTATATCAAAATCATAATCTGATATTGTAGCATTATCAAGCACATAATAATTGTAATTATGTGCATTTAATTCGTCCCTTAAAGCTTGTATGGAATCCTTAATATTCATGTTTTTTTTGTAATTCGATTGTCTTTTATTAACCTAGAAAATTTTGTCTAAAATAAGCAATCAAAAGTATAATTAAAAACAAAAAAACCACTCTTTTAAAAGTGGTTTTCACAAAATATTTTAAGTTTTATTTCTCTGTTATAATAAAATCGGAACGCCTGTTGGCAAAATGCTCTTCTTCAGTACATTTAACTCCATTGCTACATTTATTTACCAATCTTGTTTCTCCATAACCAATTGCACTAACAATTCTTGAGACATCGATTCCTTTTGAAAGGATATAATCTTCTGTTGCCTTGGCTCGTTCATCTGAGAGTTTCAAGTTGTATGCATCTTTACCTCTTGAATCCGTATGTGACTCAATTTTAATTTTAATCTTAGGGAATTTTTGCATCACAAACACAACTTTATCTAGTTCTGTAGCTGCTTGCGGATTAATATCAAACTTGTTGTATTCAAAGAAGATAGGATTAATATCTACTTTTTCTATTCCCTCTTTTTTAACTACTAAATCGTCATAATTATTTAGATAGAAATTAACCTCTTTTATAGTGGCATTATTTTCTTTTGTTGTTTCTACATATTTTTCATCTCCACTGTAATTTGGCTTATTAGCTGTTATTTTGACCCTCTTGCTACATGGTACTTCTAATGTATAATTTCCATCAACATCCGTTTTAGTTTCGGTTATAACTGTATCATAAACATCATACACTAAAATAAATGTATCACTTATCCCCGTTTTAGTTTTTAGATTTATTGCTTTTCCTGAAATAAGTTGATTACAAATTGGCTTTCCTTTGGTAAAATAATAAATATCATCATCTCCTTTACCTTGTGCACGATTTGATGATATGTAACCATAATTATCTTTTGAATCGATTATAAATGAAAAATCATCCTTATTACTGTTTATTGGGGCTCCTAAATTTCTAGGAACGGAGAAATTCAATCCATCCAAGAGTTTACTTTCATATATATCTAAATCACCTAACCCATAGTGTCCATCTGAAGAAAAATAAAGTATTCCATTTCTATAAAAAGGAAAAACATCATTTCCAATTGTATTAATTGTTGGTCCTAAATTTTGTGGCGAACTCATGGTGCCATCAACAGCAATTCGTACTACATACAAATCGGTCTCTCCATATCCACCTGGCATATCTGATGCAAAAAACAACAATCTACCATCATCACTTAGATTTGGGTGCCCTACTGAATATTTATCACTATCAAAGAATACCTTTTCACTTTTAACTAATTTATTATCTTCTACAGTTCCTTTTATAATTTGAAAATTGTTTATTCTAGATTCATCAACAACTAATTTATTATTCTTGAGAATGTTTGTTGTATAATACATTGTTTTCCAATCGGGACTAAATGTTACTGTAGCCTCATGATATTTAGTCATTACATTAGGAATGAAAATTGTTTCGTTAAACAAATTACCATCAACAGCACTCCTTTCTGCAACAAATAAGCTCAAGAAGGGTTGTTTATTCCAATTATATAACTTTTTATCAAAATTAGTTGTGTCTCTAGCTGATGTAAATACCACCTTATCTTTATAAAAAGCAGTTCCAAAATCAGACTTATTGGTATTAATAGCAATATTTTGCACAGTATAAAGGGATTTGTTTTTGGACAAACTGTCTAATAATTTCTTTTGATAAACATATTTATCAATTTCCTTTTGGTCTCCTTTTTTGTTTAAATATTCTTTGGTTATTTTATCAGCGTTATCATAATCCATAACTCCTTTCATTGACTGAATATACCTTAGATAATAGATATCTGGTAAATTATCTCCTTGTAATTCATATACTTTTTGATACCACTTTAAAGCATTCCGATTATCTGAAGTAAAATAATAGGAATCAGCGGCATTTTTTAAAGTTTGAACTGATGGTTTTTTGATATTTTCCAAACACTCTTCGTATGCTTTTGCAGCATCTACATAAGAATAATTTCTAAATAAGGCATCGGCCTTTTTTAAATTTGTTTGTGCTAAAACAGATACAAAGCTGAATAGCAAGCTAAGTATATAATATTTTTTCATAAGTGAGATTTTTAAAAGAATCTTGGAGATTTAATTTTTCTTGGGTCTTTATGAAATTGATAACGCAATATGAATTCATGTGAACCATCATTGTATTTATTCAATTTGGTTACTGTATAATCATACGAATACCCAATATAAAGGCTTGTTGATATTTGGAATCCAGCTAACGCACTAACTGAATCATCAAAACGATAAGAAGCTCCTAATACCACTTTTTCTTGAAGCATAAAATTGGCTGAAAGATCTACCGAAATTGGCATTCCACTGACTACTTTAGCTAATACAGCAGGTTTGAACTTCAAACTTCTATTCAAGTCAAATACGTAACCTCCCATAAAAAAATAATGCATCTGGTCATAATTAACGGCTTCTTGTATGTCATTGTAATAATCACTTCTTATGAAACTAGGAACCGATGCTCCTACATACCATCTGTCTGTGTAATAATATACCCCTGCTCCTATAGATGGTTTTACAACATTATTAATATTGCTATTTAATAAAGCATCATTAGCATCATAGTATCGCCCTTTAGTCCAATCTATATTCAGCATTCGCATTCCTGCTCTTAATCCAAATGCTAACCTTTTTTCATAGCCTAAAGCCAATGAATAAGAAAAATTACCATCTAAATATAACTCGTTTGATGGCCCTAGCTTATCATTTACTACACTAAAGCCTAATCCTATTTTTTCATTTCTCAAGGGCGATTGTACAGATAGGGATTGTGTTTGTGGTGCACCATCTATTCCTACCCATTGCGATCGATGCAACAATACCGCTTCTAGATTACCTGTAGAACCAGCATAAGCAGGATTGATTACCATTGTGTTATACATATACTGCGTATATTGCGGATCTTGCTGTGCATTTGCTAGGAAGGAAGCAAAACCGCAAAATATCAAAAGATAGGTCTCTATAAATTTTACACTTAGTTTCATATTATAACTATTTAGTCAGTTAATTTAATTTGATGCTTTAATGGTTCCTGAAGGTTATCTAATAATAGCTAACCAACCTGTTTTAGCTGCTCCATCTGCACCAGTATCTAGAACATAATAATATGTGCCCGCTGGTAATCTATCTCCTTTATTTATAGCTCCCGAAACATTTGTTGTTCCATCCCAATCATTGTTATAACGATTTTGTTTATAAACTAATGCTCCATATCTATTGTAAACGCTTAAATTATTATTTGGATAATTTTCGATACCTTCGATTTTGAAAAAATCATTTGCACCATCATTATTAGGAGTAAATTCATTATAAACTACCAAAATCATAGGACTCACAGATGCTTCAGCAAAATTATTTGAAGTATCTGAATCTATTGGATTTGAGATAATAACTGATGCTACATTTAAATAATTGCCTGTTGGTAATACCTGTGCTACTATAGTTAATGTTTCGCTTGTATTGGCGTTTAGCATTAGAATATTCCATTCTCCAGTAGTGCTATTATATATTCCATTACTAGTCTGTGCACTAACAAAATCATATCCTGTTGGTAAAAGTTCACGAACTAATACATCTATAAAATTCCCTGCTCCAATGTTATTAACTGTTATAGTAAAAATCACATTTTCATTAACTTTAGGATTAGGATTGTCTACAGTATTTGTCATTGTTATATCCGAACAAGTCTGAACGGCTAAAGCAAGTAATTTACTTTGCGTTTCATTACATAAATTCGAATAGGAAACATTTACACTTGCTGGCCCTATTTCTGGCCATAAAACTGTTACAAAATTATCAGTAGTGGCTCCACCTGCTGTAACTGTTCCGTCACCAGTGATAGTCCAATTATAATTAGACATTCCATTTAAAGTTGTATATGTAACAACATCAAAAACACATGCATTAGCCTTACTTGCAGTTATTGTTGCTGGCTCACTTCCTCTAAAACTAACAGGAATAGCCAATCTAGATTTACTTTCGCAACCTGTTATTAGATTATTCAAAGATCCATAATATGTTCCAGCAACAAGTAATGTACTTGGCGCTAATGCCACACCACCTGTTTGGGTTGTGTACCAAACGACACCAGCTTCATTTACTAACAAATCTGATATTTTTGGTAAAGCAGTTAAACAAAAATCTTGTATAGCTCTTGTCGTAGTTGGTAAAACCCCATCATTAACAGTTACTTTTACTAATAATCGAACACCTCTTTCACAATCTGTCATTGGATCTTTAATAGCTGCATAATAATTACCACTAGTTAATGCTGTTCCAGATGAAATTAAGTTTCCACCACTTAAAGCATCATACCAAATTATATTAGCAACATTAGAAGGACTTACATTTATACTTGCAACAGTTGGTGTAGTAACTAAACAGAATTTTTGATCCTTATCGTTTATAATTAGTGTTGCTGGATCGGTAACGGTTACTGTTACTAATAATCGTTCTGAACTCTCACAGCCAGTTACTCCATCACGGATAGCTCCATAATACGAACCACTTGCCAAGGCGGTTGTTGGCGCTAAAGCGGTTCCTCCTGTCTCCGATGCAAACCAAACAACATCTGATTCATTTACCTGAAGACTAGCAACCGTTGGCGCATTTGCCAAACAAAAGTCTTGTGTTGTATCGGTTGTCGTTGGAGTCGCTGGATTAGTTACTCTTACCGTTACTAATAATCTAACGGAACTTGTACAATCTGTCAGTGGATCTAAGATTGCTCCATAATACAATCCTCCATCTGTTAATGCTGTTGTTGGCGCTAAAGCGGTTCCTCCTGTCTCTGATGCAAACCAAACAACATCTGATTCATTTACCTGAAGACTAGCAACTGTTGGCGCATTTGCCAAACAGAAGTCTTGTGTTGTATCAGTTGTCGTTGGAGTTAATGGATCTGTTACGTCTACCGTTACTAATAATCGCTCTGAACTCTCACAGCCAGTTACTCCATCAAGGATAGCACCATAATATGGTCCGCTATTTAAACCTGTTGTTGGCGCTAAAGCTACGCCACCTGTTAAGGTTGTGTACCAAACTACGCCTGTCTCATTTACCTGAATATCAGAAACTTTTGGTGCATTTACCAAACAGAAGTCTTGTGTTGTATCAGTTGTCGTTGGAGTTAATGGATCTGTTACGTCTACCGTTACTAATAATCGCTCTGAACTCTCACAGCCAGTTACTCCATCAAGGATAGCACCATAATATGGTCCGCTATTTAAACCTGTTGTTGGCGCTAAAACTACGCCACCTGTTAAGGTTGTGTACCAAACTACACCTGATTCATTTACCTGAATATCAGAAACTTTTGGTGCATTTACCAAACAGAAGTCTTGTGTTGTATCAGTTGTCGTTGGAATTAATAGATCTGTTACGTCTACCGTTACTAATAATCGCTCTGAACTCTCACAGCCAGTTACTCCATCAAGGATAGCACCATAATAGGGTCCGCTATTTAAACCTGTTGTTGGCGCTAAAGCTACGCCACCTGTTAAGGTTGTGTACCAAACTACGCCTGTCTCATTTACCTGAATATCAGAAACTTTTGGTGCATTTACCAAACAGAAGTCTTGTGTTGTATCAGTTGTCGTTGGAATTAATAGATCTCTTACGTCTACCGTTACTAATAATCGCTCTGAACTCTCACAGCCAGTTACTCCATCAAGGATAGCACCATAATAGGGTCCGCTATTTAAACCTGTTGTTGGCGCTAAAACTACGCCACCTGTTAAGGTTGTGTACCAAACTACGCCTGATTCATTTACCTGAATATCAGAAACTTTTGGTGCATTTACCAAACAGAAGTCTTGTGTTGTATCAGTTGTCGTTGGAGTTAATGGATCTGTTACGTCTACCGTTACTAATAATCGCTCTGAACTCTCACAGCCAGTTACTCCATCAAGGATAGCACCATAATATGGTCCGCTATTTAAACCTGTTGTTGGCGCTAAAACTACGCCACCTGTTAAGGTTGTGTACCAAACTACGCCTGATTCATTTACCTGAATATCAGAAACTTTTGGTGCATTTACCAAACAGAAGTCTTGTGTTGTATCAGTTGTCGTTGGAATTAATAGATCTGTTACGTCTACCGTTACTAATAATCGCTCTGAACTCTCACAGCCAGTTACTCCATCAAGGATAGCACCATAATAGGGTCCGCTATTTAAACCTGTTGTTGGCGCTAAAACTACGCCACCTGTTAAGGTTGTGTACCAAACTACGCCTGATTCATTTACCTGAATATCAGAAACTTTTGGTGCATTTACCAAACAGAAGTCTTGTGTTGTATCAGTTGTCGTTGGAGTTAATGGATCTGTTACGTCTACCGTTACTAATAATCGCTCTGAACTCTCACAGCCAGTTACTCCATCAAGGATAGCACCATAATAGGGTCCGCTATTTAAACCTGTTGTTGGCGCTAAAACTACGCCACCTGTTAAGGTTGTGTACCAAACTACGCCTGATTCATTTACCTGAATATCAGAAACTTTTGGTGCATTTACCAAACAGAAGTCTTGTGTTGTATCAGTTGTCGTTGGAGTTAATGGATCTGTTACGTCTACCGTTACTAATAATCGCTCTGAACTCTCACAGCCAGTTACTCCATCAAGGATAGCACCATAATAGGGTCCGCTATTTAAACCTGTTGTTGGCGCTAAAGCTACGCCACCTGTTAAGGTTGTGTACCAAACTACGCCTGATTCATTTACCTGAATATCAGAAACTTTTGGTGCATTTACCAAACAGAAGTCTTGTGTTGTATCAGTTGTCGTTGGAGTTAATGGATCTGTTACGTCTACCGTTACTAATAATCGCTCTGAACTCTCACAGCCAGTTACTCCATCAAGGATAACACCATAATAGGGTCCGCTATTTAAACCTGTTGTTGGCGCTAAAGCTACGCCACCTGTTAAGGTTGTGTACCAAACTACGCCTGATTCATTTACCTGAATATCAGAAACTTTTGGTGCATTTACCAAACAGAAGTCTTGTGTTGTATCAGTTGTCGTTGGAATTAATGGATCTGTTACGTCTACCGTTACTAATAATCGCTCTGAACTCTCACAGCCAGTTACTCCATCAAGGATAGCACCATAATATGGTCCGCTATTTAAACCTGTTGTTGGCGCTAAAGCTACGCCACCTGTTAAGGTTGTGTACCAAACTACGCCTGATTCATTTACCTGAATATCAGAAACTTTTGGTGCATTTACCAAACAGAAGTCTTGTGTTGTATCGGTTGTCGTTGGAGTTAATGGATCTGTTACGTCTACCGTTACTAATAATCGCTCTGAACTCTCACAGCCAGTTACTCCATCAAGGATAGCACCATAATAGGGTCCGCTATTTAAACCTGTTGTTGGCGCTAAAACTACGCCACCTGTTAAGGTTGTGTACCAAACTACGCCTGATTCATTTACCTGAATATCAGAAACTTTTGGTGCATTTACCAAACAGAAGTCTTGTGTTGTATCAGTTGTCGTTGGAATTAATGGATCTGTTACGTCTACCGTTACTAATAATCGCTCTGAACTCTCACAGCCAGTTACTCCATCAAGGATAGCACCATAATATGGTCCGCTATTTAAACCTGTTGTTGGCGCTAAAGCTACGCCACCTGTTAAGGTTGTGTACCAAACTACGCCTGATTCATTTACCTGAATATCAGAAACTTTTGGTGCATTTACCAAACAGAAGTCTTGTGTTGTATCAGTTGTCGTTGGAGTTAATGGATCTGTTACGTCTACCGTTACTAATAATCGCTCTGAACTCTCACAGCCAGTTACTCCATCAAGGATAGCACCATAATAGGGTCCGCTATTTAAACCTGTTGTTGGCGCTAAAGCTACGCCACCTGTTAAGGTTGTGTACCAAACTACGCCTGTCTCATTTACCTGAATATCAGAAACTTTTGGTGCATTTACCAAACAGAAGTCTTGTGTTGTATCAGTTGTCGTTGGAATTAATAGATCTCTTACGTCTACCGTTACTAATAATCGCTCTGAACTCTCACAGCCAGTTACTCCATCAAGGATAGCACCATAATAGGGTCCGCTATTTAAACCTGTTGTTGGCGCTAAAACTACGCCACCTGTTAAGGTTGTGTACCAAACTACGCCTGATTCATTTACCTGAATATCAGAAACTTTTGGTGCATTTACCAAACAGAAGTCTTGTGTTGTATCAGTTGTCGTTGGAGTTAATGGATCTGTTACGTCTACCGTTACTAATAATCGCTCTGAACTCTCACAGCCAGTTACTCCATCAAGGATAGCACCATAATAGGGTCCGCTATTTAAACCTGTTGTTGGCGCTAAAACTACGCCACCTGTTAAGGTTGTGTACCAAACTACGCCTGATTCATTTACCTGAATATCAGAAACTTTTGGTGCATTTACCAAACAGAAGTCTTGTGTTGTATCAGTTGTCGTTGGAATTAATAGATCTGTTACGTCTACCGTTACTAATAATCGCTCTGAACTCTCACAGCCAGTTACTCCATCAAGGATAGCACCATAATAGGGTCCGCTATTTAAACCTGTTGTTGGCGCTAAAACTACGCCACCTGTTAAGGTTGTGTACCAAACTACGCCTGATTCATTTACCTGAATATCAGAAACTTTTGGTGCATTTACCAAACAGAAGTCTTGTGTTGTATCAGTTGTCGTTGGAGTTAATGGATCTGTTACGTCTACCGTTACTAATAATCGCTCTGAACTCTCACAGCCAGTTACTCCATCAAGGATAGCACCATAATAGGGTCCGCTATTTAAACCTGTTGTTGGCGCTAAAACTACGCCACCTGTTAAGGTTGTGTACCAAACTACGCCTGATTCATTTACCTGAATATCAGAAACTTTTGGTGCATTTACCAAACAGAAGTCTTGTGTTGTATCAGTTGTCGTTGGAGTTAATGGATCTGTTACGTCTACCGTTACTAATAATCGCTCTGAACTCTCACAGCCAGTTACTCCATCAAGGATAGCACCATAATAGGGTCCGCTATTTAAACCTGTTGTTGGCGCTAAAGCTACGCCACCTGTTAAGGTTGTGTACCAAACTACGCCTGATTCATTTACCTGAATATCAGAAACTTTTGGTGCATTTACCAAACAGAAGTCTTGTGTTGTATCGGTTGTCGTTGGAGTCGCTGGATCGGTTACTGTTACCGTTACAATTTTAAGTTCTCCATTTTTATTCTGACAAGTGTTAGGATTAGATGCTGCTACATAGTAAGAAATGGGACTCATCACTGTAGTTAAACCTGAAACCGTTAAAACTCCTGCTGAGCTAATTGTATAGGTTACCCCACCAATAATAGCCCCATCAGTAATAGGTTGTGTTTTATTAGCATCTAAATACCAAAAAAATACGGGATTTATTAATGTACTTGTAGGTATTAATATTGCATTTGTATTATGACAAATAGAAGCGTTCGAAACAGTAATATCTGCTGGAAGTGCTGTCGGTAAAATTGTAAATGTTACTTGTTTTCTATCTACAGGTAGCGTTTCACAAAATTCATCAGAAATAACTCCAACAAAATATGTATATGTTCCAGGAACTAATCCTGTAATAACTAATTCTGATGCAGACTGCCCTGCTATTAATTGACTTGTTGTTCCATCAAAACTATACCAACGATATATTGGATTTGCAAGCACTGGACTAGTATCTAGAACTGCATTTAATGTTACTGTGCCAATTTCAGCACAAATTGTTGTATTAGTTTCTCCATTTATTGTTACACTAGCTATTGCATTTGCAGGTGTAGTCGCTCTAACTTCTACAGTTATCTCTCCTCTTGTTAAAGCTGCACAGCCGTAACGAATTGGTTGAATGTAATATTTATAAATTCCAGGTGCTAATGTAGTAGGAAGTGTATATGTCTGACCGTTAACTAGAAAATTTCCTCCTATTGGTGAATCATACCAAGCATAATCGGCACAAGGTTTTTCGGGAACTTCTAAAGAAATATTTGATCCTGGACAAACTGTGATTTTATTGTTGATATCTCCTCCAACGACTTTAGTATTTGTAACACGATCGATTGTATGAACTCTAAGCTGATCTAAGACACTTGCAACCCCTCCAAAAGTGATTGTAACTCTATCATATGGTTGCGTTTGAGGCGCAACAATTGTCATTGCCATTGTACCCCCAGAAAGTAATCTTAAAGACAACAAACTACTTGTATTTTTAATTGGCCCACCCACAGCAATATTACCTGAATAAAGCTGCACTGTAAATCCTGTAAGTAGATTGAGGTTTAAAACTGTTCCTGGTTTTGAAATCGTGATTCTTAAACTATCACCAACCATAGAAGGTGTTCTAAAAACTGCTTTAAGTTCAGCTGCAGCAAGTACTCCCGCTCCACTAAACATTGTAGCATAAGTTGAGATATCTCCATCAGCTATATTCCATGGATTCGAAACGCCAACAGTAGTTGTTAATGCTCCAATTCCTAAATCTTTTACTCCTGTAAAAACGTCTTGAATATCTCCTTGCTCACAAGCTATTTGTGTAACTTGTTTTTCATAGTAAGCATCGTAAACATTTATACTTTGTCCAACACTTAAAATAGATCCTAACTGAACTCGAATACCATCGTAATCTTTAGGGCCAGAAACATCAGAAGGGACAAATGTGTATTCAAATGAATTCTGTCCTGATAATAAATTTAATAATGATCCTGATATAGATTTTAAAACTCCAATATCAATTGGATTATTAGCTCCATTACGTTTGGTTCCCACTACTGTAATACTTTGCCCTACTGCAACCAAACTATTTTCCAAGCCTAATTTCAGCGTTACTGGAGTTCCTTTTGTTATGTTGGTTGGCCATTGCAAATTTTGCCATGTTGTCCCTATCCCCAAAAGCCCAAAACCAGTAGTTATTGTAGAAAAAGTACTTGGATTACCATCGGCAGCATTTGCTTCTTTTGTTACTCCTCCTGTAATAATTGATGACCAAGTCTGGCTAGTCGCATATTCTCTTTCTAGCAATGAGTCACAACTTGCAGGATCAATTACACTAATTGTTATTGTTTGACTTACAGTACAAGTCCCATTACTCGCAATTACTGTGTAGCTAAAAATCCCAACAGTATTAAGGATACCTGTATTATTTGATGGTATAAGATTTCCATTTTGATCATACCAAGCTACTGTCCATTGGATGTTGCTATTAATGCTACTGAATTGCCTTTATTGACAACAATTGAGTTTGTAACTCCTGTTAAAGTTGGTAAAGGATTAATTGACACAACAACTTCTTTTTTATCAGATGGGCAAGCCACACCTGCTGTTTGAGCTTGGATCCAATAAGAACCACCTGTAGTAATATTTACAGCATCTTGTTCTGTGATAGGAGTTACTCCCTGAAAGAAAGCATAAGTTGTAGTTCCAGTTGTATCAAAATCTGTAATTGCATTTTTTAAATTTACACTAACGCAACCTGCCAAAGTTGGCGTAACATTTAAAGCTGATACTGCTGGATAATTTACAACAACAGCTTTTAATGTCCCATTTATATTTTCACAAATACCACCATTAAGAACTGATATATAATAATTTATAAGATGCACTAGTAAGACCATCAATAGTAAGCACATCTGTTACAGGATCTTTCAAAAAAGTTACTCCTAGTTGACCAGGAACTGAAGTTCCTGTGGTTATTTCAAGTGTTTTATTTTGATCTGTATAATATTTAAATCTTGCACCTGCCAAAGCTGATGTTGGTGCTAATACAGCTTGCCCTGTACAAGATGCTGTAAGTGGACTAATAATTGTAATATCAGTAGCAGTTGGGATAGTCAATACAGTTGCTGTTACTGCTTGACGAGTGCTATTTACACAAGCACCACGAACAGATTCTAAATAATATGTTTTAGTTGCTGTTAATACACCTGTATTATAAGTGTCCGAATTAGTAACTAAAGCAACACCTCCGGTAGAAACATCATACCAATTAAAAGTAGTACCTACAATAGGAGTCGCTGCTAATATAGCACTTTGGCCATTACAAATTGGAGATGTAGTTACTACTGCATCTTTATATCTAATAGAAACTCCATAAACATCTAACTGAGATAATAAAGTCACTACTCCTCCTAATCTAATTTCAATCGCATTAAATGGAAATCCAGCAACAAAAGTAGCTTTGAAACGATTTCCTGTTAATAATTGTACATTTATTAAATTAGAATTTATAGCGGTACGATCATTATTATACGCACCCTCGTTATACGTAGCTAAAGTGATATAGGATAATGCACTTACATCGATAAGTCCAGCAGGAATACCTAATTCAACATCTATCTTATCTCCTACTTTCCCTAAATTAGAAAAACTTAAAACTTGTTCTGCAAATGCTCCTACACCAACAGAAACATTAAGATTAGATGCTGTAGTAAAATTACCATCTATCGCATTATTAGGATTATTAACCGCACATATTGCACATATTACACCATCTGTAAGAGTAGACAACCTATTCGTTTGATCATTTGGCTGTAAACAAAGATCTATTGGGCTACCTATCATCACATTTATAACTGTTCTTGTACTACTCACACATCCTGTAACAGCATCTCTTGCTGCAATATAGTAGGTAGTATTTACAGTTAATGCTGGTGTTGGAGTAAAAGTGCTTGAATTTGTTAATAAAGGACTTCCATTAATAGGAACAGTGTACCAATCATATTCAACCCCAACTACAGGATTAGACACCTGTAATACAATATTTTGACCGGGTTGAATAGTTACAGTTGAAGAAGCAACTGTTGGTACTGCAGGCAATGGGTTAACAGTAACATTTACAGGAGTACGTGTAGCACTAATACAACTACCAATCGATGCTTCAACATGATAACTTGTGTTTGCATTTAAGATCGGAGTTGTAAATGATGTTCCTGTAAATACTAACGTTCCAGCTGTAGCTGTATCATACCATTTATATATAGTTCCTACAACAGGTGTAACAATATTTAGCGTAGTTGTAATCCCTGCACAAATAGTTGTCCCCGAAGTATTTATTGTTGGAGCAATAGGGTTATTTATTGATATTACAACAGGAGTTCTTTCACTATTTAAACAACCATTTCGAGTAACTTCAACATAATATGTAGTATTAGCAGTTAAAGCTAGTGTAGTAAAAGAAGTAGTACTACTCACTACATTTCCTCCAGTTAAAGCATCATACCATTTAATTGTTTCTCCCACAGCAGTATCAGACACCAAAGTAATCGTTTGTCCGCTACAAATCGTTGTATTTCCTGTTATTGTTCTTGCTTTAAATTTATAGGAAGCACCATAAATATTGAGGCTTGACACTAAGTTCACTAATCCACCTAATCGAATCTCAACACGATCAAAGGAAGCCCCTGCTTTAAAACTTGCTCTAAAACGATTTCCCGATAATAACTGAATATTTAAAAGAGGATCATTTACTGCTACTCGGTCATTATTATATGTTGCTCCATTGTAACTAGCCAATGAAATATAACTTAATAAGCTTATATCTAGAACTCCTGTAGGAATTTCTAAATCAACTTGAATAACATCACCAGTATTCCCTCCGTTATTAAATTGCAGTGTTTGTTGAATCCACCCATTAACTAACCCAATTGGTATACTTAATGTTGAAGCAGTATTATTATTTCCATCGACTGAATTATTTGGATTAGCAACAGAACAAAGTAAGCAAAGTCCATTTTGTGTAGTTTGTTGGCTATTTGCTTCTAGACAAGTTCCTAGTGAAGCAGGCAAAACTGTCACGGTTACAGCTACTCGACTAGCACTTAAACATCCTCCAGCAATATTATTAGATTCTACATAATATGTTTTTGTAGCAAATAAGATTGGTGTTGTAAATGTAGTTGAGTTGGCTAATAATTTAGTACCTCCTGTTGGAGCATCATACCAATCTAATGTTTCACCAGATCCAGAAGCCGAAGCAGTTAAAGTAGCATTTTGCCCTGATTGTATTGATACGCTAGGAGTCAATACCGTTGCCAAAGCAGGAACTGGAGTTGAAGTAACAGCAACTAGAGTTCGTGTTGGAGTTGTACAACTACCAATAGTAGCTTCTACATAAAAATTAGTCACACCAGTAGGAACTGTCGGTGTATAAGAATCACCTGTAGCCAAAACAATACCACCTGATTCTACGCTAAACCATGAATATGTAGTTCCGGGTATAGGGTTTATAACTGACAGTTTAGTTGCTTGAGTAGGTCCTGAGGAACATATTGTTGTACCGACTGTACTAATTATAGGTAATACGGGGTTTATTACATTTACAGTTACAGGTATTCGTTTATCACTTTCGCAACCAGCTGTTCTTGAAACACTAATATAATAAGTTGTTGTAGCGGTTAAAGCAGGAGTTGAATAATTACCTGTAGTTGAGAGTGCTGTTGTTGAAGTTGGAGAATCATACCAAGCCAATGTTGTACCTGCTGCTGCTGTAGCAGAAAGAGCTATACTCTGACCTGAACATACTGATTGCGAACTCCCTCCACTAATTGTTGGACTAGCAAATTGCGAATGCACTTCGAAAATTTTCAAATCTACTAATAACCTTACAAGACCACCTACCCTAATTTGTATTTGATTAGCATCTCCAGGCAATGTATAATTGATTACTGCCATTTGATTACCAGGCAATAATTGAAGATTTAATAATGCATTATTTAGAGGGACAGGACCACCAACATCTGTTCCTGAAAATTTTGCTTGAATAGTTGCGTTTGAAAGTAAACTAACGTCGACTAAACCTGCTACCGCACCAGTACCAAAATAGACAACTATTTGATCTCCTGATTTTGCCGTTTGGTTTAAGGTTAACGTTTCTTCTGCGAAACAAGCTAAACCAAGAACATTTGTCAACAAAGCATATGTATTCAGATTTCCATCAAATGCGGCAGTAGGATTTGTAACACTCATACCCACACACAGAAGCCCTCCTGTAGTATTAGTTTGTGAAATAGGTCTGCAAAATGTTTGTGAAAAAGAACTCGAAAAAGGAATCAATATCAAAAACAACCACAAATAACTTTGCAAAAAAGTCTCTTTTTTTATTCTTAAGTAAAAATTTTTCATATTCCTAAGAGATTAATGATGTGACAAAAAAATTCCAATATGATAAATAAGCAATACCATCAATAATCTCATACGCAAATAGGAGATTATTAAATAAAGCCATACTAACAGATTTTCAGACTACATTTAATGTTCTGAAAAATATCTTGATCTTAAAATCTATAAAAATTACTCCAAAGGGGGAAACAACCACAATTCGCGAGGAAGCGAATGATCCCTTAATTTGACGAAAAAATCAAATGAATATCAAAAAAAAAGAGTTGCATAAAAGGAGTATTTGAAGTAGGTTTTAATTTCATAAAATATTTTTAAGAGATTAATATATTTGGGGATCTGTTCGTTTTATTTCAGTTCTATATGAGGTAAAAACATATGTGATGCATTTAAATACACCCATTTAATAAAAAATAAAAAAAAAATTGACAATTTTAAGTATTGAGAAACATGTACAAAATACGGTACTAGAAATTAATTCTACAGAAATGTGGAAATTAAAATTTATTGATTGTCAAAAATTAATTCAAACAAGAAATAAATTTGTAAACTAATACCTGACTTGTCGATTTGTGCTTCGGGGGATTGAAGACTCAAATTAACAATACAATTATGTATTGTTATGGAACAAATAGTAACGAAAATTATTACTATACTGATTTAATCTGTTATCTAAAATATTCAATTGATTTATGAGATTATCAAAAGACAAATACTTCTTTCTATTTGCAGAAGCTAGATCAGATAGGGTATTCAATTCGTCATTGAATAACGATAAACTAAGAAATGAACAAGAGATAAATCTATTGCTTCCCAAAAAAGTAATTATAAATTCCATAAGCATCTAGATTAAAAAATAATTGACAAAAAAAATTCGTACAAAAAATTCATTTACTTAAAAATCTTTATTCAAGATCTTTCTGCTATTATGTGGTATTATATTATTTTATTTCAAAAACAAATTGGAACGTTAATAGATAATCTTTTTATATTTTGTTTTACATTAAATTTCTTAGATGCCTTTTACTTTGGCAAAAAACTAATTCTATTTAATCTGATTTAAATATTACATCGTTTTGAATAATGATTAATTCATTATATGATTCACCAAGAATAAGCAAATAAAGCTTATTTTATTAAAAACAATTAACAATTGTTCAACGATAAACATTTTATAAATTTAATTTTTTTTTTTATAACATGCAAGTAAAAAAAAGATGAAATGCGATTTTAATTTAAAATCACATTCCATAAGTACTAAGATATTCAACTGTTTAAATTACTAGATATCAAACAAAACATCAGGCTAACATAAAAAAAGAGCTCTAAATCATTCGTGTAATAATCTTAATTTATAATTTTTCCGGAACTAGTAAAAAAAACATATTTGCGAAAAAAAACTACAAAAAAATAAGGCTAAAACTCCAAGAATTAAAAAGAAACCACTAATTTAATTGAGAAAAATATTGTTGTGGTAATTATAAAAAAAAGAAAAAGGGCTAATTGTTAATAAATTAACAGCTAACCCTTTAAAAAATAATTTCATTGCAAGTAATAACAATACGTTCTTCGATAGTACTACAATTGACTTTATGGATATTAAAGAAATGTAGACTGCAAAAGCATATTGAATAGGCTACAAAACGAATCAAATTTTATCGAATCATAATTAAAAAACTATGATTCTATAATTGAATTTATCTGTTTAAACAACTGACCATCACTTAAGAATGCTCCTTGTTGAATTAATTCAAAGATTGAAGTATTACGGTCGTCAGTAAACACTTTTTTACCAACCTTCATTTCAATAGTTTCTGTAAACATATTATCACTTAACCATTGCAAGCCTTCCTTAGTTAAGAAATCAGTTTCAGGAACCAATGATTTTAAAACTATCGATTGAACATGTGTATCAAAACATTGAAATAGGAAAATATGATTTTTAGAAAAATGTTCTAAAAATTCCGCTCTTGAAAGAACACCTTCCCAAATTAAATCAGAGAACACATCTAGTTCTTGCTCAGCCACCTCTGGCTTATTAATTTTGATCGAATCCCACTCTGCTTTATCAATTGCTTGCGTTCCTAAAAAGCTTGCAAATTCAGCGTTTAATTCATCAAATTGTTCTTTTGTTAATCTTGCGTATTTCATTTTAAAATATTTAAGCTTTTATAGCGTCATTTAGCTATTTAAAATTCAAAAAAAAATCCCGATTTGCATCGGGATTTCATATTATAAATTAAAACTATTACTTCTCAGCAACAATTTCGTATGGTAATTCAACTACAACATCTCTGTGTAATCTAATGCTTGCAGCATATTTACCAGTACGTTTTACGATACCGCTAGTAATAAATTTTCTTTCGATAGAGTTACCCGCTTTATCCAAAGCTTCAGCAATATCTATGTTAGTGATAGAACCAAAAAGTTTCTCTCCACCAGCTTTTGCGAAAATTTTAATTTCAAGAGCTTTCAATGCTTCAGCTATTTTCTTAGCGTCATCAACAATCTTAGCCTCTTTGTGTGCTCTTTGTTTTAGGTTTTCAGCTAATACTTTTTTTGCAGAAGGAGTTGCTAAATGAGCAAAACCTTGAGGAATTAAAAAGTTACGACCGTAACCAGCTTTTACAGATACTACATCATCTTTAAATCCTAGATTCTGTACGTCTTGTTTTAAAATAAGTTCCATGTTGTTGTCCTTATATTTGAGAAGTTAGGTTCCATCTTACCGGAAACCAACAACTTTAGTTTAATATTATTTTAATAAATCGGCCACGTATGGCATTAAAGCTAAGTGACGAGCTCTCTTAACAGCTACAGACACTTTTCTTTGGTATTTTAAAGAAGTTCCTGTTAAACGACGAGGAAGAATTTTTCCTTGCTCATTAACGAATTTCAATAAGAAATCTGCATCTTTATAATCGATATATTTGATTCCAGATTTTTTGAAACGACAATACTTTTTAGTTTTGTTAGTTTCTATGTTTAAAGGCGTTAAATATCTGATATCTCCGTCTTTTTTTCCTTTTGCTGATTGCTCTATTGTAGACATAATAATTAAGCTTTTGTAGATTTTAATTTAGTTCTTCTTCTTTCAGCCCAAGAAATAGCATGCTTATCTAAAACTTACAGTTAAGAAACGCATAATTCTCTCATCACGTCTAAATTCAGTTTCAAAAGCAATTAGAACTTCTCCAGCTACTTTGTACTCAAATAAGTGATAAAAACCACTTTTTTGTTTTGGATTTCGTAAGCCATTTTTTTAAGACCCCAATCCTCTTTTGATACCATTTCAGCTCCTCTACTAGTAAGAAATTCTTCAAATTTCGTTACTGTTTCCTTCACCTGAACCTCAGATAAAACGGGATTTAAAATGAAAAACAGTTTCATAATGATTCATAAATATAAAATTTATTTGTTAAAATTTGGTGCAAAAGTAACCATTATTTTATATATCCAACACTTTTTTACGTTTATTCGACGTATGACAAAAAATAAGTCTAAAATCTAGTTTTAAAAGAAAAAAAATCTATATTTACTATTACATTCCCTAAATTTAAATGTTAT